>DAOQTN010000490.1:0-2571 GCA_035340555.1 Anaerolineaceae bacterium
ACCAGGTTGCGCTGACCCGTCTGGGAGCAGTTGCGACCCAGGTCCGCCTGGCTCAAGAATTGGAAGGGCTGGACGGCTTAATCATTCCAGGCGGCGAGTCAACCACGATGGGCAAACTGGCACTGGATTTTGGCCTGTTGGAACCATTGCGTATTTTTGGCCAAACCCATGCCATCTGGGGGACCTGTGCCGGCGCCATTCTGCTTTCACGAGATGCCCGCCGGAATCAACCCCTGCTGGGTCTAATGGATGTCACTGTTGAACGTAATGCTTTTGGCCGTCAGACAGAGAGCTTTGAGGTGGATTTGAATGTTTCAGCATTGTCCACCCCTGAACGCCCCTTTCATGCGGTGTTTATCCGGGCTCCATTAATTGAATCCGTTGGCCCGACAGTGCAAACATTGGCCATCCTGCCCATGGATTATGCCGGTCGTCGACCTGACCTGGGTGGGAAAATTGTGGCGGCACAGCAAGGGCGTCTGCTGGCCACCTCTTTCCATCCGGAATTGACCCCGGATGATCGGTTTCACCGTTACTTTATGGAGTTGGCAGCATAGAGGTTCGTCCTTTTGCCTGGTCTGATTTGTTAAGCGTTTATCGCTTCCGACGGCAGATTATCCACTTGGATTATGCTGATCGGTTGACGCAGGGCAGTCCCATTGGCTTGGGACTGTTGTTGCGGCATTTGCGCTTGGGTGATTATGGCGATTATGCAGCGGTAGTGGAGGCAAACAGTTCCCGTCTGTTGGGGCGAATGCGCTACACCTTGGGCCGGCGGGCTGCGCACCTGACATTTCTGATGCCCCAGGATGCGGTTGAAACGACGCCAGCTGCGGTATTACTGGACAGCCTGGCCGCCATTGCCGGTGAGCGTGGCGCGCTTTGTCTGGTGGCGCAGGCGGCTGATGAGATGGGCGCCTTTGAATTGCTGCGCCGATCAGGCTTTGCGGTTTATGCCTGGCAGCGTTTCTGGCGAGTGATGGACGCCCGGCCTCCTGAACAGATGAATTATTCCTGGCGGCCCTACCGCCCGGCTGATGAAAATGCGGTTCGCAGTTTTCATCAACAACTTACACCGCCATTAGTCCAGGCGGCTGAAGCTTTTGAACCCCGCTTTGCGGCGGGCTGGGTTTTTTACCAAGCTGACTTGCTGCGCGCTTATATCGATGTGCAAACCGGGCCGCGGGGCGTCTGCCTGCAGCCACTTATTCACCCTGAAGTTGCTGATGCCGGAGCGCTGCTTGATGCCCTGTTGGCTTACCCGGATCGCTGGCTTGGGCGGCCGGTGTACATGGCTGCTCGGTCCTACCAGGCCTGGCTTGAACCACTGCTCGAAGCCCGGGGCGATGCGGCCGGGCCGCGTCACTCACTGATGGTGCGCCATCTGGTGGTTTTCAGTCGGGTACTGCAACCCGCTGGATCACAGGCTGCCTTGGAGAAAGGCTGGCTGGGTCCCACGCCGTCCGTCCATACCATTAAAGACAATAAACGAGTACAATCGGATTTATATGACACAGAGACGCATAACTGATGATTTACATACCCTGTTGGGGGTTCTGCCTCCGACGATCGCTGAGGCGGTGACCCGGGCAAACCATGAAGACACCTTGGTGGAAATCGTCCTTGATTTGGGGCGACTACCGAAGGCTCGTTTCTTAAATGAAGAAGTCGCTCTGAGCGATGTTGAGGTCACACCCGGTGATATTGAAACCGTTGTCACCCACATCGGTGATTTTGATGCTGATAATCGTGCTGGATTGGAACGAACACTCCACCGCATCTCCGCCATTCGGAACCGCCGGGGCCATATCGTTGGCCTGACCTGCCGGGTGGGACGGGCAGTCTATGGCACCATTGATATTATTCAAGATCTGGTTGAATCGGGTAAAAGTATTTTGCTGCTTGGGCGTCCGGGCATCGGCAAAACGACCATGCTCCGTGAGGCCGCGCGAATTTTGGCTGAAACCAAGCGTGTGATCATTGTGGACACATCGAATGAAATTGGTGGTGATGGTGATGTGCCGCATCCTGCTGTGGGGCGCGCCCGCCGCATGCAGGTGGCCGCCCCGTCGTTGCAGCATGAAGTCATGATTGAAGCGGTGGAAAATCACAATCCTGAAGTCATTGTCATCGATGAAATCGGCCGTGAATTGGAAGCTCAGGCAGCGCGCACCATCGCTGAACGCGGGGTGCAATTGGTGGCAACCGCGCATGGCCGGCCACTGGAAAACCTGCTGCTCAACCCCACGCTTTCCGATCTGGTGGGGGGAATCGAGGCCGTGACGTTGTCCGATGAAGAAGCCCGTCGCCGCGGTACCCAGAAAACCGTATTGGAACGTCGTGCTCCCCCGACTTTTGATGTCCTTATTGAAATCCAGGAACGCGATCAGATGGCGGTGCATGCGGATGTTTCGGCGGCTGTGGATGCGCTTGTGCGCGGGGCACCGCTGCCAGCTGAGGTGCGCACCCGAGGAGCGGATGGCGAAATAAAAATTGAAAAACCGACCCCGCCACCTGTGGCGGTGCGCACCCCCAATCAGGGCGCCCGGCGTGCTTATGCCAATGGATTGG
>DAOQTN010000491.1:0-2562 GCA_035340555.1 Anaerolineaceae bacterium
GGAGCATGCGGGTGGGGGCAGTGGTGGATTATGAGGACCCCCAGACCGGCAAAACCCGGAAAATCCCGGCTGATGACTCGGTTGCCGCCTGGGCAAACGCCAACGGCGCCAATGTGATGGCAGCAGAAGCCCTGCACAACAAGCTGGGCCGGTTATTTAACAAACCCTATATTGTTGAACAACCGGCGGCAGATACGGTGGGTGAGATCATCAAGGCCCTGGGGGCCGGGCAACACGTGATTCTCTCCTTTGGTGAGTTTGAGAACGATCTGGACTACCTGCTGGTTGCCAACCTGCTCACCCGGCGCATCCGTCAGGATTGGGAACGGCGGACCAATGAATTTCGCAGTGGCAAAAAGGGTTGTTCTGAACCCCGGCCCTTGGTGGTCGCGGTGGAGGAAGCCCACAAACTGCTCAACCGGGCCATGGCCGGGCAAACGGCGTTTGCCACCATTGCCCGCGAGATGCGCAAATACTACGTCACCCTGCTCATCATTGACCAGCGTCCTTCACAAATTTACGATGAAGTCATGTCACAACTTGGTACCCGCATCTCGGGCTGGTTAGGCGATGAGGCGGATATTCAGGCGGTGCTTTCCGGTTTGGCGGGGCGCGATTCCTTGCGCGGCATGCTGGCCCGACTGCAGGCCAAGGAGGAGGTGCTGCTGCTGGGCTGGGGGGTGGCCATGCCCATGCCGGTCAAGTCCCGTCGCTACGATGACAAGTTCTACCAGGACCTGTTTGCTGGCGGTTCACCTCTGCTGACCCCGGCTCAAGCCATGAAAGACTTGGGCTTTTAACCGACGGCAAGCCAATTTCAAAAAATCAGGCCTGGGAATCCGGGAAGCAGCAATGCTGCCGATGCCGGGGCCTCGGTAAAGTTGTATAATCAAGCTGCCGGAGGTCGCTGCCATGGTTCTGGATCGTTTGGATACACTGACCGCCCCGGGTTGGTTGAGCGAGCCTGCCGGGGGTGAGGTGGTGCATTGTCTGGCCTGTGCCCACCGCTGCCGCATTCAACCCGGACGGCGGGGCATCTGTCAGGTGCGTTTCAACCGCTCCGGGAAACTGCGCGTTCCGTGGGGTTACGTTGCCGCACTGCAGGATGATCCGATAGAGAAAAAACCCTTCGCCCATGTGCTGCCAGGGGCACGGGCGCTGACCTTTGGCATGTTGGGCTGCGATTTCCACTGTGATTTTTGCCAGAACTGGCTGACCAGCCAGACTGGGCGCGATCCGGCGGCGGAACGAGGGGCGCTTTACATTGAGCCGATGACACCCGAACAGGTGGTGCGGGTGGCCTTGCGGGTGAAAGCCCAAGTGGTTGTCTCCTCGTATAATGAACCGCTCATCACCACGGAATGGGCTGTGGCAATTTTCAAAGAGGCCCAGGCAGCGGGATTGCGCTGCGCATTTGTATCCAACGGTCACGCCACCCTCCAGGCGCTGTCCGCCCTGCGGCCCTACCTGAGCGCCTACAAAATTGACCTCAAGACGATGCAGGCTGATCAGTACCGCGCCTTGGGTGGCCGGTTGGACGCGGTGCTTGAAACCATCCACACGGCGCATGGGTTGGGATTGTGGGTGGAAGTTGTCACCCTGGTCATCCCTGATTATAACGACAGCTCGGATGAATTATGGCAGGCGGCCAGCTTCATAGCTTCCGTCTCCCGGGATATTCCCTGGCATGTGACGGCTTTTCATCCGGACTATCAGATGACCGACCGCCCCCCCACCGGCTCCGAGACACTGCAGCGTGCAGCCGAAATTGGCCAGGAAGCTGGATTGAATTTTGTCTATGCCGGCAACCTGCCGGGCCGGGTTGGTTCGCTGGAGGATACCTTCTGTCCAAACTGCCGCAGGCAGTTGATTGAACGGCACGGTTATACCATCCGGACCAACCGCCTCACTCCCCAGGGAACCTGTCCGGATTGTGGCACTGCGATTGCCGGGGTGTGGTAGGAATTGTCTGTCTGAGGGCTGGGTCATCTCAATGCATCCCATCAGTTCGACCGGTTACCAGGCCTCTTTTGTCTTGGAGAGGGACGATTTGATCACTTGGTTATCTGGGCAACCCCGATAGCCGTGAATCCGTTAAAATGGCCTATATTGGCATAGATTCTTGAAAGGAAGTCGGTTCTGCCTGTAGGGATGCCCCCACCGGAGAACGGAGCCGCAACCAGGCATGATGAAACCCCAACCCCATTTCCTCCTGTTGCTGGTCCTCGTGTTTACAATCGTCACTGGCTGCACGACTGCCCCTGTCCCGGCCTCCCCGACACCAACCGTGATGCCGTCATCGTTACCAGAGGCATCTGCCACGGCTGTACAGCCGGTGGCCCTCGCCACACCCACCGGCACCCCTGCGCCGGTCCCCACACCCAACCTGACCCAACTGCCGCTTTCACTAACACTCATGGGCATCAGTGTCACCGGCACCTTCATCCTCGATCCGGACAGTACCTACTTTATTGGCGTTGAGAATGTGCCTGCCGCCAGCGGTTACCGCTGGGCCATCGCTCAAGATGGCGACCTGGTCTTCGATTCATATGCTGATGGCCG
>DAOQTN010000492.1:0-2559 GCA_035340555.1 Anaerolineaceae bacterium
CGATCACGGCTTTGGGTGAGGAGTGGCAGACGGTGCAAAGCGCCCTTTCAGGCGCGGAGCGCATCTTTCAGGTGCTAAACATGCCTGTTGAAGAAACAGGTGCAGAAGCGCCACACAGGACAGCCTCTCCTGCGGGTATCAATGTCAGCCAGTTGACCTTTGGCTACTTCCCTGACCAACCGGTATTGCGGCAGGTTTCTTTTATTGTTCAACCTGGTGAGCACGTGGCCCTGGTGGGACGCACCGGCGCGGGAAAGAGCAGCATCGTCCACCTGTTGGGTGGGCTGTATACCCCCTGGCAGGGCGATCTGCGCGTGGCCGGGCTGGATCCACGCCAGATGCCAGAAGATGAACGGCGTAAGGTGATTGGCGTGGTGCCGCAGGCGGTGCAGTTGTTCAGCGGCACGGTGCTGGAAAATCTGACCCTGGGCGACGCCAATGTGCCCTTCGCGGCCGTCGAAAACGCCGCCATCACCGCCGGGGCAGATGCTTTCATCCGCTCGCTGCCGCAGGGCTATGACACGCCGGTCAACAGCGGCTCGGGCGGCGGCGTGCAGCTTTCCTCCGGCCAGCGGCAGCTACTTTCCCTGGCGCGCGCCCTGGTCTGGAACCCGCCCGTTCTGCTTTTCGATGAGGCCACCTCGGCCATCGACAGCGCCAGCGAAGCCGCCTTCCGCCAGGCATTGGAACAGGAATCCTCCCGCCACCAGCGCGCCATCCTGACGGTTGCCCATCGCCTGTCCACCGCCCGCGCCGCTGACCGGGTGATCGTGTTGGACAATGGGCGCATTCTTGAAATAGGCGCGCCGGATGAATTGGTGCGCCAGGGCGGGCGTTTTGCCGCTCTGCTCGAGCTCGAAGCCGCCGGCTGGGACTGGCGGAATAACCCCACCTGACCCGGCGGGTGAGTACACCCGTAAGGAGAAAAACAATGCCCAAAGATTACTACATCCAGCCCGATGCCCCCGATCCTGTGTTGAGCCACGAAGTGGTCTTGGCCCTGGCCCGCCAGCATGCGCCTGCTGCCAAAGCGGTTACCGGCGTAGACGAAACCGGCGGCGAAGCGCGCACTTACGCCATTGACGAGGACCTGATCTTCAAAACCCAGCGTCCACAGCAGCTTCGCCCGCGTACCAGCCTCAAGAAAGAGGTGCTATTCATCCAGCAGTTGGAGGGTGTAGAAGGCCTCAACGTTCCGCGCGTTCTTGGCTATGGACACCCTGAGCCGCTGCTCGAATATACCCTGATGACGCGCATGGCCGGGGTAGCCTTCCGCCATGCAAACCTTGAAGGGCAAATCCGCTATGAGGCGTTGAAAGGCCTGGGGCGCATGCTTCGGCGCATCCATAACATCCCCCAGGAGCCTTTGCGACAGAGTGGATTGTTCTTTGGCGACAGCTCGCCGGTTGATGTACGCTGGCGGATGGGGAGCATCTTCGAGGATGTGGCCGAAATGGTTCACAAAGATGGCAAGCCCTGGAATTTCCGCCTACCGCCGGAAGAAGTGGGCCGCCGTTTGATGCGGTCTTTACCCGTTGTGAAAGAGATTGTGGCGCTGCATTCCAATCCCGGCCCGGAGCATACCTTTGTGGACCCGCTTACCGGCAAGCTGACCGGCCTGATTGACTTTGGCGACGCCTACTTTAGCCACCCGGTTAATGACCTGCGCCGCTACCGCGCTCCGGCTGATCGCCGCGCTGTATTGGATGGTTACCTGGAGGTTGGCCCCGTGAACGACGATTTCTTGGCTGCCTGGCGGGTGGGCTGCGGTATTGCCGATATGGTGGCCATGATGTACGCGCCGGATGCCCAGGCAGCCGCGGCGGAAGAATTAGAGAATATCTTACGCAAGATCGAGTGAAAGGAAATTTAGTATGAAGTGGATAACCCGTTCGCATGTGCATGTGGACCGCGTGGCCTGTCCCTGGCTGATCACGCGTTTTGTGGATAATGAGGCGGAGTTCTTGTTTGTTCCTGGCGGTGAAATCGAACGCGTGGCAAAAGAAACTGGGGCCATCCCCTTTGACGCGCCCGGTGTCGAATTAGGCCACCATGAGGGCCGCTGCTCGTTCGAGTCGATCATCCTGAAATACGGTTTGAAAGAGCCGGGATTGCTGCGCCTGGCGCAAATCGTTCACGCCGCGGATGTATCCGAAGACATTGACAAAGACCCCATCGCTCGCGGTCTGGAAGCGATTGCCTCAGGGTATAGCCTGCGTTTCCCTGAAGACAAAGAGAATTTGGCCCATCAGTTCGATGTCTACGATGCACTCTACGCCTGGTGCCGAATCCAAGTAGTCAAAGATCAGGCCCGATAGATGGGAGCGTGGATTCTGACCACATCATGGTATTTTGACCAGGAATGGATTTGCAGACACGAGGCGCGCAGGGTGGGCGCGCCTCGCTAGATAACAAGGAGAGATCACCAGCCATCGGCTGGCAGTGGTTCAGGGGGTGGAAGGCCCTGTTGGATAGCCCGTTTGCGGGCGAACTTCATGGCGGATGCCTGGCCCATGCGCTGCCAGTAATGCGCCGAGCCGCCGACTTCGCAGCGCCAAC
>DAOQTN010000493.1:0-2552 GCA_035340555.1 Anaerolineaceae bacterium
CGGGGGTGCTGACGGCACAGACCCGCTCGCGCCAGCCGGCAATCCCGCTTTCCTGATCCAGGGTGAAGACCGTTGCGACCCCCAGCTCGGCGGCCGCGGCCGCCGGATTCCCGACCGGGGCGGCCGTCGGGGATCCGGCCAGACCCCGCAGCACCCAGCCGGCGGCGCCGCTGAAGATGAAGATGGCCGTGGCGGCAAACAGAATGACAATGGTGAGCAGTTTTTTCATTTGATTTTGCATTCTCCTGGATGAATTGTGGTTTCCGGGCCCGGGCGGGACTTAAAAACAAAAACGGCCGGACAGTAGCCGTCTTGTCTTAACGACTGTGCCTGTAGGCCGATTGATGTCTGGATTCAGATCCTGCCGCGCCCTGTGGGGCCGGTCAACGCTGGGCTGTTTTCAATTGTATTTTCATTATAGCATACCGTCCGGCCCCAGCCTTTTGCCGGCTCCCGGGCCCGCCAACTCCCCGCCGCCGTCCGCGAGCACGCACTGCCGCCGCCCGGTTGCGGACCCTGCTCACCCAAGCCGCCTGCCTGATGGCCGCGGAGCTGCTTGCCTCCCGGCCGGGCGTTCAGCCCGGCCGGACGAGGCCATGCCGGATGGCACCCAAGGCTGGGGCGCAGAATAATCCCCGGTCATGCCCCCGGGGTCCGGGAAGGCTGTTGCAGACGCCGTTGGCACCACTGCGCTCCGGGTGGATCCCGGGCCGCCCGCCCGGCTCTGACCGGTAAATTGGCCGCGCCCTCCCCCGGCTCCCTGACTGGTTCAAGCTGTCCGGGGGCCGCGGCGGCTGCGGCCGGATCAGCCGGGCTGTGGCGCCCCAGCCGGGGGGGTGTTTCGACGTCAGTGGCGTGTTCAGCGTGGGCCGCGGGTGCGGGGTTGTGAGGGAATCATCGGGCAGGCTGGCTCTGCCCGGACGGCACCGCCATCCCCGGCCCGGATACTGCTTGCCCAGTCGGATGGCGGAACCGGATTGCAGGCGGGTCTGGATCCCCGCAAGAAGCTTTCTGCTGGTCTTTATCCAGGCGGTGGTGGGTCCGGAGCAGGTTCAGGCAGAGGAATGCCCTGCCGCCTGGTGTTGCTCCCAACCGGTTCGGGAACCATTGGGATCCGTGGCGGTGGTTTTTATGGCCCCGGCAAAACTCCCGGGGCGTTTTTTGGCGTGGGTGTGTGGCGCTGATGATATAATTACTTCATCACCTGTCTGCATGGGGTAAACGATATGCCTGTCTACCAGCCCGGCGAGATTGTTTTAAACATCTATCAGATTGAGGCCTTCATCGGCGAAGGTGGTTACGGCGAGGTCTACCGGGCCCGTCATATCCATCTTCAGCGGCTCGATGCGCTAAAAATTTTACGACGGGCCGGGATGACAGAAACCGACTATTGGAAGGCGGAGCAGCGTTTCAAGCAGGAAGCCCGGCTGGGTGACCGTGTCCATCCCGCCATTGTGCGCTGTACCAACTATTTTCCTGACGAAGCCCGTGGGCAGCTGGTGCTGGTGATGCCCTTCGTTTCGGGAGGCAGCCTGACCCAGGCACTGAAGGAACGCCGGCAGCAGGCCCGTCCATTTGGCGTTTCCGACACGTTGCGAATTGGCCGCCAGATTGCCGCCGGCCTGGCGGCGCTGCATGCCCAGGATGTCATCCACCGCGATTTGAGCCCGAACAATATCTTGTTTGATGAGGACGGCAACGCCCTGATTGCTGATCTGGGTTCAGCCCAAACGCCCCTTGGCCTCACCAGGCGCGACCAAATCAGCGAACCCGGGGACGCCCCCCTGCAGCCAGGCACCCCCGGCTACCGCAGTCCCGAGCACGAAGATCCCCTCAAGCCCTTGCGGCCCCCTTCGGACGTGTATGCCCTGGGTCTGCTGCTGTTTGAAATGCTGACGCTGCGCCGTTTTAGCGACTGTGCGCCTGGGACGCGGGTGAGTGCACTGCGGCCGGATGTGCCGGCGGCGCTGGACGAGCTGGTGGCCAGGATGCTCTCGGAGGAACCCCGCCAGCGGCCATGGGACGGAGCAGCGGCTGAAAAAGCGCTTCAGGAGTTGTCGGCTGCTGAGCCGTCGGAACCTGCCGTGGGCCCAATTCAGCCCCGCGCCACCGCCACAAGTCCAGCCACACTTCCTTGGACCCTGGATGAAGGTCTGACGGAGATTGAGAAAATGGAAGCAGCGCAGGAATGGCAGCTGGCATTGGAAACTCTGGAGCAGCTTGAAGCGGCCTATCCAGGTCATATTCGTCTGAAATTACCCTGCAAAAGGATCACCCGGGCATTGGAGTCCCAGCGCGAAGCTGAAGAGAAAGCCAAACGTGAGGATGAGGAACTCGCCCAGCGCGAAGCTGAAGCAAAAGCCAAACGCGAGGCCGAGGAACGTGCCAGGCGTGAAGCTGAAGCAAAAGGTAAATATGAGGCTGAGGAACGCGCCCGCCGCGAAGCTGAGGAGAAAGCCAAACGGGAGGCTGCATTGCGTCCCGGTTATCTGCGCCGTGATGGCGACCGCACCTTCATCCGGCTGGATTCAGCGCAGGAGATGGCCTTTGTC
>DAOQTN010000494.1:0-2544 GCA_035340555.1 Anaerolineaceae bacterium
CAAAGTGTGGGATAATACTTCCAAGATCATCATTCAAGAGGTGCACAATGGGATTTCATGGGGGCTGGCGAGGGCTGATCAATTCGCCCGATGATAAACCTCAAATTACCTGGGGGCTGCTCAAGCGGGTTTTGAAGTATGCCCGCCCTTATCGCTGGGCCCTCATTGGCATGCTGCTGCTTATTTTGGCCCATACGGGCTTGATGCTGCTGACTCCGCTGATTCTGCGAGACCTGATTGATAAGACAATCCCGGCGGGGGATGTGCGCCGGTTAATCTGGCTGGCGCTGGCGCTGCTGCTTATTCCAGCGATAAACGGGGTTATCAATGTGGTTCAACGGCGGCTGAACGCGCGGGTGGGCGAAGGCGTGATCTACGATTTGCGCATGGCGCTGTATGCCAACCTGCAGCGGATGTCACTGCGGTTTTTCACCAATACCAAGGTGGGCGAGCTGATGAGCCGCCTGAACAACGATGTGGTGGGGGCTCAAAATGCCATCAGCAGCACGATTGTGGGAATCATCACGCAAATAGTTCAGGCTGTAGCGGTCTTGACCGTGATGCTAACCCTGGAGTGGCGATTAACCCTGATCAGTGTGGTGATTCTGCCGTTGTTTATTCTGGCGGCGCGGCTTTTAGGCAACCGGCTACGAGATATGGCGCGCAAACAGATGGAAGCCAACGCGCAGATGAATGCGATGATGAATGAGACACTCAACATTGGCGGAGCGCTGCTGGTCAAACTGTTTGGGCGCAAGCAGCTGGAAGTGGATCGATTTGGGCAGCGCGCGGCACAGGTACGCGACCTGGGCGTGCAGCGGGCATTGATTGGATCTGTGTTTATGGCGATCATTGGCCTGATCAGCGCAGTGGGGTCGGCGCTGGTGTATGGGCTGGGTGGGTATTTTGTCATCCAGGGTGCCTTTACGATTGGCACAATTGTGGCCTTTGGGTCTTACCTGGGCAGTCTGTACGGCGCGCTGCAGGGCTTATCCAATGCGCCAGTGGAATTTGCAACCTCAATGGTCAGCTTTGAACGCGTGTTTGAAGTGATTGACCTGCCGGTGGACATTCCAGAAAAGACTGATGCGGTGGCACTTAATGAGGTGCGCGGCGAAATTATTTTTGACCAGGTTTCATTCCAGTATGAAAGCGGTGACGAGAAGCTGTTGAGCGATGTGCACCGGTATGGCAGCATGGATAACGTGACAGCGGTGCTTTCGGGGGCCAAGCCCAATGATGACGAGGGCGAAGAAACGGAACGTCACAGCCAGGCTCGCAGCACGGCACTGGAAGAAATCAGCTTCCGGGTTCAGCCGGGGCAGCTGGTTGCGCTGGTGGGCCCCAGCGGTGCGGGTAAAACCACCTTGACCTACCTCATCCCCCGGTTGTACGACCCCAGCACAGGGATCATCCGAATTGATGGGCATGATTTGCGAGACATTACGCTGGAATCGCTTTCTGCTCAAATTGGGATGGTGACGCAGGAAACTTATCTGTTCCACGACACCATTCGAACCAATTTGCAGTATGCCCGCTTGAATGCCAGCCAGGAAGAATTGGAAGCCGCCTGCCGGGTTGCCAACATCCATCCGTTTATTCAAGATTTGCCCGATGGGTATGACACCATCGTTGGCGAGCGCGGATACCGCTTGAGCGGCGGCGAAAAACAACGCATTGCACTGGCGCGGGTCATTCTAAAAGATCCCAAGATTCTTGTTTTGGATGAAGCCACCAGCAGCCTGGACAGTGAATCAGAAGCCTTGATTCAAGAAGCACTGAGTAAAGTAATGGCGCAGCGCACCAGCATTGTGATTGCACACCGGTTAAGCACCATTCTGGCGGCTGATTTGATTCTGGTGATTGACCGGGGCAAGATTGTTGAAAGCGGCAATCATACAAGTCTGCTGGCTCAGAATGGGCTTTACGCCAGCCTGTATCAGACACAATTCCGCAAAGATAGGGCATAGTACCAATCAACAGCTTTCAGCAAGCTGATTGTGGACGATCTGCTGTACAATTCAATACATACAATAATACCTGACCGAAGGAGTTCTTCATGGGCAGCACTATTTGGATTGCCGGAGTGGTTATCGTTCTGCTGGTACTGGCGGGGTGGCTGGCAAGCCTGATCTGGGGCAAGCCGTGGTCGGTGCGGGGATTGTTCCTGCGCACATTTGCCAAGTTTGTGTTCAAGGGGCCCGAGTTGCTGACCATGTTGGGATTTTTGGAAAAGTTTGGGCTGCACGGGCATAATGCCAGGCTTTCCGATGCATCAGAAGCATTTCAGGATAAGACGTATCGGTTCGTGCGGCGCGACCTGGGAATACTGCGCAGCTACAACCGTCAAAGGATGCCTCGCGGGGTTCAGATCTCGGCTAGCGTGATGGAGACATTTCTGGACGATATTGTCCAGGGCGAGCGTTTTCGCTACCATGATTATCCAGTCAATCAAATGTTTGGGATTCAATCTGAAATGCCCAACTTTATGATGACGATTCACCCGGTCATCAGCAAGCTGGAAGCCAGGAATTATGTGCGGCG
>DAOQTN010000495.1:0-2541 GCA_035340555.1 Anaerolineaceae bacterium
GCCAACCCGGGTTGACCGTCAGACGGAAGCTTTGATGCGCACGGCACGCGACTTGTTTGAACGCTGCGTGCAGCTTGACCGCAGCCTGCCGGAGGAAGCCCACCTCTTTTCAATGAACATTCAGGAACCTGGCTGGCTGGCGGATATGATTGCCACCGCCATTTCCTTTCCTTTTGCCGAGCGTCAGAAGTTGGTTACCATCACCGAACCGCAGGAGCGGCTGAAGCACCTGAACTGGTTGCTGGCTCAGGAACTGGATGTCCTGCAGTTGGAGGATGAAATCCAGACCCGCGTTCAAAGCGAGGTTGACCGTAGTCAGCGCGAGTTCTATCTGCGCGAGCAAATGAAGGCCATTCAAACCGAATTGGGGGATGGGGATCCCTGGCTGCGGGAAATTGAAGAACTGCGGACCCGGATCCAGGACTCCACTCTGCCGGACCCCGCCCGGGTGGTGGCTTTGAAGGAGCTTGAGCGCCTGGCTCAGATGCCGCAGATGGCCCCCGAGGTGGGGATGCTGCGCGCCTATCTGGACTGGCTGCTGGAATTGCCCTGGGGGCAGGAAACCGAGGATAACCTGGACGTGCGCCATGCGGCGCGCATCCTGGACCAATATCATTACGGGCTGGGCAAGGCCAAGGACCGGATCCTGGAGTTCATTGCCGTGCGCAGTTTGAAACCCCGGCGGACCCGCCAGCCCATTTTGTGCTTCGCCGGACCGCCTGGTACGGGGAAAACCTCGCTGGGCCGCTCCATTGCCGAAGCGTTGGGCCGGAAATTTGTCCGCCTGTCACTGGGTGGCGTCCGGGATGAGGCCGAAATTCGCGGCCACCGGCGTACCTATATCGGCGCCCTGCCTGGCCGCATCCTGCAGACCATGCGGCGAGCGGGCACCATCAATCCGCTGTTCATGCTGGATGAAATTGACAAATTGGGCGCTGATTTCCGCGGTGACCCCGCGGCTGCGCTGCTTGAAGTGTTGGATCCCGAACAGAATGCCGCCTTCTCGGATCATTACCTGGAGGTGGATTATGATCTGTCCCGGGTCATGTTCATTACCACGGCCAACTCTCTTGGGAGCATCCCCCCGGCCCTGCTGGATCGCATGGAGGTGTTGGATTTCCCCGGTTACATTGAAGAGGAAAAACTGGAAATTGCCCGCCGCTTCCTGGTCCCCCGCCAGGTGGAGGAGAGCGGGTTGGAGACCGATGAGGTCACCTTCCAGGATCAGACGGTGCGCCGGATCATCCGGGAATACACGTACGAGGCAGGAGTGCGCAATCTGGAGCGGGAAATCGGACGAATGTGTCGCAAAGTGGCCCGTCAGAAGGCCGAGGGCAAACCTCACCTGTCCCGTCTGACCCCAGCCACGGTTGAACGTTTCCTGGGACCGCCCCAGTTCTTCATCACGGAGGCTGAACGCCAGGATGAAGTCGGGGTGGCCACCGCCCTGGCTTGGACGGAAAACGGTGGAGACATCATGCCGGTCGAGATCCTGATTCTGGATGGCAAGGGCAGTTTGCAAATCACCGGCCAGATCGGCGAGGTCATGCAGGAATCCGCCCAGGCTGGATTATCCTATCTAAAATCGCGGGCGGGCCAACTGCAGATCGATCCGGCCATTTTCGAGAAGGTGGATATTCACATCCACATTCCGGAAGGTGCCATTCCCAAGGATGGTCCATCCGCCGGGATCACCATTGCCACCGCGCTGATTTCCGCCTTTACGGAACGTCCGGTGTATCGTCATGTGGGCATGACCGGAGAAATCACGCTGCGCGGCCGGGTGCTGCCGGTGGGTGGGGTGCGGGAAAAGATCCTGGCGGCCCATCGCGCCGGATTGAAAATTGTGCTGCTGCCCCATCTGAACATGAAGGATCTGGTGGACGTTCCCAAAAAGGTCACCACCGATTTGAAAATTGTCCCCCTGCATCACATGGATGAAGTGCTGGAAATGGCGCTCTATCCACCCACTGAGAAACCGCCCCGCCCGGCGCGCCGCAAACGTGCTCCAGAGGTGGAATCGGCTCCTGAAGGCGAATAACCCGACTTAGACCTCGTCGGTCGGGTTTTGGGCCTCTTTGATTGTGCGAATACCGTTGCGCACCTGGGTGAGCAGGCGCTCCATTTCCATTTCCATATCGGTCAGGGACTTCAGGACATAGGCGTCAGCCTCCCGCCGGGTGGCTTCGGCTTCCTCCCGGGCGGCGGCGAGGATTTGCTCGGCCTGCACCCGGGCGTCCTTGGTCACCTCATCGCGCTCAATCATCTGCTGGGCGCGCTCGCGCGCCTGTTGCACAGTCCGGTTGGCTTCTTCCTGGGCTTGGGCCAGCATGCGGTCCCGCTGGGCGGTGATCTGCTGCGCCTTCTTGATTTCTTCAGGGATCGAAATGCGCATCTGGTCAATCAAGTCCAGCATCCGGTCCTCATCCACGGCCACCTGCCGGGTGAACCAGACCGAGCGGCCTTCGTTGAAAACTTCTTCCAGACGGTCAACGAGATGCAGAATGTCCATTTCTTCCTCCGGGTGATCTCACACCACAA
>DAOQTN010000496.1:0-2540 GCA_035340555.1 Anaerolineaceae bacterium
GGAGACCTATGCCCAGGGAGAACGCCCCGGAACCCTGGCGGAAGCCCTGGTGGGGGCCGATGTTTTTATTGGCCTGTCCGCGGCCAATATTGTCACGCCAGAAATGTTGCAACCCATGCGCAGTCAACCGATCATTTTTGCGATGGCCAATCCCGATCCGGAAATTAAGTATGAACTTGCCCGGGCGGCCCGTCCGGATGCCATTGTCGCAACCGGCCGGTCAGACTACCCCAACCAGATCAACAATGTGCTCGGCTTTCCCTTTATTTTCCGGGGAGCGCTGGATGTCCACGCCCGGGCCATCAACGACGAAATGAAGGTGGCCGCATCCCAGGCTCTTTCCGCCCTGGCCCGGGAACCTGTCCCGGCCGATGTTCTGAAAGCCTACGGCTTGGAAAGGTTGGAATTTGGCAAGGATTATATTGTTCCCAAGCCTCTCGATCCCCGGGTCTGCCTTTGGGAGGCTCCGGCAGTTGCCCGCGCGGCGATGAACAGCGGTGCAGCCCGCCAAATGGTGGATTTGGCGACCTACACACAGGTATTGGAAAAAAGAATTGCAAAACCGTGCTAAAATAGAGATTATATGAACGCCAAACTGCCCCGTCCCACAACCCCCCAAACACCCGCCCATCGCAAACAAGTATTTTGGCAAATTATCCTGCCGATTGTACTGGCTGCGGCGGTGGTGATTGCGATCATTGTTCTAGCAGCACTCTCCCCTCAAGGAGAAAATGCTGCAACGGGCGTCTGGGCTAACATCTCCCTGATTTTTATGCTCATCCCCCTGACCTTTGGTCTGTTTATCCTGCTGGCAACCACGGTGGCAATCAGCTATGGGGTACATCGGCTCACCAACATCCTGCCAATTTACGCCCGTCTGGTGCAACTGCACGCCGAGCGGTTAACCCTGCTTTTCAAACAGTGGGCCAATCAGGCAGCCGATCCAGCCATTGCCATCAACAGTACCAAAGCCGGCTGGGATAAATTCTGGCAAAAAATATCACCTTCAAATCCGCATCAATAGAGGTTCACGATCATGGAAACCCCCACCAACTGGAAGACCAGAACGATGATTGTTGGCGCGATTCTCGGGTCGCTGGCCGGATTGGCCGCCGCCTATGTGCTCATCTCCCGGGCTGAGCAAGAAAACAAGGAACAAGCCAAACTCACCGCCGGGGATGGTGTAAAAGTCGGCTTGGGCCTGCTGGGCATCCTGCGGCTGCTGGCCAACACCAGCGACAAACACTAATTTGCCGGGCCTGGAATTGCCGATTCGCGATTTACCGATTCCAGAAGTGCGGCTTTCAGATATGCCAATGACAGGGGACAGATGCGTTCTGACAGTTCCGGGTTGATCCGATTTCTGGTGGTTGGTTCTCTCCGGCAGGATTTTATCCTGCTGCAGAACCGACAGTCTCTGGCAGGCATCCCCGGCGGCAGCCTGTTCTACGCGGCTGCCGGTCTGAGGACTTGGATCAGTGACATTGCCCTGACCGGCCGGGTGGGACAATCCTATCCGATCGAATGGATTGACAAATTACGCAAATTTGGCTTCGATACCCGCGGCATTCACCGACTGAGCCAGGATCTGGAAGACCGGTCTTTTTATTCCTACCCGGATCTGAATACGCGCATCTGTTCTGATCCTGTAATGCAATATGCCCGGGCCGGGCTGGCCTACCCCAAGGAATTATTGGGGTATGTCAACCCCACTCCCCAGATCGACAATCGCAACCAGCCGACCGATTACACCATCCGCCTGACTGATCTGCCCAATGATTATCTGGATGCCACGGCGGCCCATCTAGCCCCCCTGGATTTTCTCACCCACACCCTGCTGCCCTCGGCACTGCGTCAGGGCCAGATTAACACCATCACCCTGGATCCGGGTGCGGGGTACATGCTGCCGGCTTTCTGGGATGATCTCCCCAAGGTCATCAAGGGCTTGACCGCTTTTCTGACCTCGGAAGAGAAAATTCGCTCCCTGTTCGGGGGGCGCAGTGCTGATCTATGGGAAATGGCGGAAGCCATTGCCGCCTACGGCTGCGACCTGGTGGTTATCCGGCGGGGAGTCCAAGGTCAATATTTATATGATCACAGCAGCCGGACCCGGTGGATCATCCCGGCCTACCCGGCCCGCTGCGCAGATCCAACCGGCGCCGGCGACGCGTTCTGCGGCGGCTTCCTGGCAGGCTACCGGGAACATTACAATCCATTGGAAGCCACCCTGCATGGCAATATTGCCGCATCTCTGGTGATTGAAGGCAGCGGTCCGTTCTATGCCATGGACACCCTACCCGGACTGGCCGCCGCCCGTCTGGATGCCTTGCGCAGTTCCGTCCGCAAGGGTTGAGCTTGCGAGCCTGATCAGATTCCCTTATAAAAGGTAATGCATCCCGGCAAAGGAGCTTTCTTCCCAGCAAAAGGCATATCTTCCCTTCGATTGCGTCAAGAGTGATCCAACCGCCTCCCCTCAGCCTCAGCCTCCCCTCAGCCTGCCCCCAGCCCCCAGCCCCCAGCCACCAGCTCCCATCTCCCAG
>DAOQTN010000497.1:0-2533 GCA_035340555.1 Anaerolineaceae bacterium
GAAGGCCCCTGGTGGGGCCGCCTGTACCGCCGGGCCTATGTTCTCCTCTCCCACGGCCACTACCATTCCCACCAGAGCGCCAGCCAGTACTGCGACCAGTACCCCCCAGCCGTCCCCAGTGCCTACCCAGACCCCATCCCCCCCCACGGCCACACCCACCATCACTCCCACCGTCTTTACCCAGCCGCCGGAATGCCGCCGTCCTGCAGACGATTACATCATTACCAATGCCAATGGCTGGATTTTCAATCAACGCACGGTCTCCATGTTGGCCTATGCGGCGGAACTTTATGGCGGACCCATTGATATCACGGGTTCGGCCATCACTCAGGGCAGTTTTCACGATAATGGAGCGGCGAGCTTTGGCACCCATCTGGGGGGCGGGGCGGTGGATCTTTCCGTGCTGCGCCGGGATCGGTACGCCCCTTGGGAGGAGGAAATCGAACCGCTGATTCGGGCCCTGCGCCTGGCCGGCTTTGCCGCCTGGTACCGGGCTCCGGATGAAATCTATCCTGGTTCGGCACTCCATATTCATGCCATTGCCATCGGCGATGCCCAGCTCTCTGATGCCGCGGAAGCCCAGCTCACTGGTGAGTTCGGCTATTTTCGGGGGTATTCCGGCATCCCACAAACCAGCGGCATCCCGGTCCCCGATCGGCATGGCGGCCCTATTCTCTGTGACTGGATGGTTGCATTAGGTTACAGCGATCTGCGTACGCCAACCTCATCGCCACCACCGCCACAATCATCGGCCGGGCCGTAACTGATTGGTCACGAGAGTGACGTGCCCCAGACCCACTCCTGAGATATTTACCCAAACCAAGGTCCAAGCCCAAACCCAAACCCAGCCCAAACCCAAACCCAGGCCCAAACCCAGGCCCAAATCCAGCCCAGGCCCAAACCCAGGCCCAAATCCAGGCCCAAGCCTAAACCTGTGTTGCCAACAGGCCAATTTCTTCAACACCGACCGCATATCCTAATAACCGGTTTGGTGTTATGTCAATTGATTCAGATAATGTGATATCATTAATGCATCACCTGTCCCCATTCTGTTTTTTAGATGTCTGAAACCCCACCCCTCTTTATTGAAGACCTGTCCTTTCGATATCGCAGCCGCACCGATTGGGCACTGAAGCATATTAACCTGACGGTTCAGCCCGGTCAGGTACTTTTGATTGCCGGGGCCAGCGGCTGTGGCAAAACCACCCTGATCCGCTGCCTGAACGGGTTGATTCCCAACAGTTACAAGGGCGAGTTGCAGGGGCGGATTGTTATCCAGGGACAGAATATCCAGAACTACAGTCTGGCCCGCATTTCCCAGATGGTTGGCACTGTGCTGCAGGATCCCGAGCGCCAGATTTTGGGAACCCGTGTCCTGGCCGAGGTGGCCTTTGGGCTGGAGAATCTTGGCCTGAGCCGTTCCGAAATCCTGTCCCGGGTGGATGAAGCCTTGGAGCGTTTGCGCATCACCCATCTGCGGAATCGGGAGACTTTTCTGCTGTCGGGGGGCGAGAAGCAAAAAGTGGCCATTGCGGGTGTCTTGGCCATGCGGCCCAGCATTTTGCTGCTGGACGAACCGCTGGCCAGCCTGGATCCGGCCAGTGCCCAGGATGCCTTGCAGATGGCGCGCCGTCTGGCCGATGAAGGGATGACCGTTCTCATGGTGGAGCACCGGGTCGAAGATGTGCTCAGCATTCATCCCGAGCAGTCGGTTTTCATGACGGATGGCGAAATTCGCTATTTTGGCCCCACCACCGGGCTTTACATGGCCGTCAATTACCACCAAATCAAACTCCCCGCCGAGCAAATCCTGACCCGCGCCGCCAGCGACCCGCAGCCGGACCCCATTCAGCCCCGCCTGGCAGCCGTGCCCGCCGAGCAATGCACCCCCCTGGTCCAGTTTGATCAGGTTGGCTTCGGCTATGATGCCGACTGCCCGATTTTGAAGGACATCAATTTGACCATCCGGCGGGGTGACATTATTGCCGTTCTGGGGCCCAACGGGGCCGGCAAGACCACCCTGGTCAAACACGCCATTGGACTGCTCAAGCCCAAATCCGGCCAGGTGCGGGTGGATGGCCGCGACACCCACCAACTCAGCGTGGCTGAAATTGCGCGCACCCTGGGGTACGTCTTCCAGAGCCCCAGCCATATGCTTTTTGCCGATACGGTGGCCAATGAACTGGCCTTTGGCCCGGCCAATCTGGGCTATTCCCCTGAAGAGATCAAGTCCCAGACCGCCGCCGCACTTGAGATTGTCAATTTGACCGGTCTGGAAAGCCATCCGCCGCTGGCGCTGTCTTTTGGTCAGCAAAAGCGCGTCAGCATTGCCGCCATCCTGGCGATGCGCTCCCGCATCCTGGTGATGGATGAACCCACCGCCGGCCAGGATTATCAAAATTACATGGAATTCATGCACGCCATTGTGCAAATGCCCGGTTTTGAGGCCATTCTCTTTATCACGCATGATATTGACCTGGCCGTCATCTATGCCAACCGGGTGATTGTGGTCAACAACGGGCAAATCGTCCGC
>DAOQTN010000498.1:0-2532 GCA_035340555.1 Anaerolineaceae bacterium
AAATTATTGTCTGTATCCAGTTGCGGTCCAGGTCAAGGGCCAACAGATCACCGACCAATTCCACAACCCGGCGCAGCGCGCCCAGCCAGGCAAAGATCAACATGACCGGCAGCAGACGGATGGCATAGACCCCAAACCACTCGCTGACGCCAATAATGGGCAGGACAGTGAAACGGTTGGAAGTTTCCATGAAGTAATCCATTTGGGACTGCCAGAAGCCAGTTTGCATCAGCGCACCGCTGAAGCAGTAATCATCTGCCCAGTAGCGGGCGCTGATGCTGGTAAGGGCAAATAATGCCACGCCCAGCAGGTAGCCCAGACGCCCCCAGCGCGGCAAATCGGCTGATTTAATGAGATGTTCAAGGAAGTTTTGGGGGGCCTTCATTTTTTACCTGCAAAGCGGCGGGCTTTAATCCGCCGATAGAGATCACCCAGACGGTTGAGCCCCAGCAGGCTGAGGAGGCAGAAGGCCATGCGGTGGGTCTCCGGCAGCACCGTGGGGGGGTGGCGCCAAAGTCCGTGCAGATAGGCTTTTAGGGCGGCCCCCGGCTGAGCGCCATCCAGCAGATAGCGGGCGTTCATACGGTGGGCGCCTGCCTCAATGGCTGCACGGTGAGCGGCAAACGGTACCGCCAGGGCGGGCTGGGTTTGCATCCAGTCCACAATCCGGTAGGCTTCCTGTCCAAAGCGGGCCGCCTGGGCTAGATTTTTGGCGGCGGCATGGAACCGGGCTGAGGCCTGCTCCTGCGGCAGATAGATCAGATCGCCATGTTGTGCCACCCGCAGCCAGAGCTGGTGATCCAGCAGGAAGTGATAGCTCAAGTCAAGTGGTCCGGCCTGCTCCAGCGCGCGGCGGCGTATGAAAACCCCTGGCTGGCTGATAATATTAAAGCGCATCAAATCAGCCAGCCCCCAGTTCCCAAAACGCATGATGTTCAGGGTATCACCCGCCGCGTCAATGGCGCGCACATCGCCAAAAACAAGGGCCGCACGGGGATGGGCGGCAAAAGCATCCACAGCCCGCCGCACTGCACCCGGGGCATAGAGATCATCAGAATTCAGCCAGCCGATGATCTCGCCGCGGGCCCGCGCCCAGCCTTTGTTGACCGCTTCGGCCTGGCCGCGGTCTTTTTCTGAAACCCAGCCTGTCAATTGGGGCGCATAACGCTGAATAATGGCCATACTGCCATCGGTGGACCCACCATCCATGACAAAATATTCAACAGCGGGATAATCCTGTGATAGCACCGATTGCAGAGTTTGTTCCAGGTAGGCAGCCTGTTGATAAGAGGGCGTAACGATGGAGACGAGCGGCATTTCGATCATTGTTGTGATTATAGCATGGGGAAGGGCCTTCAAGTTTTACTTTTTTATTCCACACACGTGACAACCGACACTCCCGGTCCCGGTGAAGGCCCGGCAGCACCCAGACTCAGGTCCCAAGTCGGGCAGTCCGGATTTTCTGGTACACTTGATTTGTTCGCCATTTCCCATGAAAGGAATTCCCATGAAAGCGATTTCCCATGAAAAGTTTCCGTAAAGAACTCTGGTTCAATGTACCCGGTCGGCGGGCTTTTCTTAATATCACCAGCCAAGTGGAACTGGCATTGCGGGAGAGCGGCATTCAGGAGGGGCTGCTGCTGGTCAACGCAATGCACATTACAGCCTCGGTCTTTATTAATGATGATGAAGCCGGACTGCATCATGATTATGACCGCTGGCTGGAACAGCTTGCCCCCCACGACCCGCTCAATCGCTATGATCACAATCGCACCGGCGAAGATAATGCCGATGCCCACCTCAAGCGCCAGGTCATGGGCCGCGAGGTGGTGGTGGCGGTCACCGGCGGCCGGCTGGATTTCGGCCCGTGGGAGCAGATTTTCTATGGCGAGTTTGACGGCGGACGCCGCAAGCGGGTCTTGATCAAAATCATTGGAGAGTGAGGTATGATTTTTACCATCCGGCCCCTGACCATGGCTGACTGGGAGGCGGTGAGCACCCTGCTGGCCGAAATTCAGAACTACCATGCCAATGCCCTGCCCCACCGCTTCCGGCATGTCCATGAGCCGCTGCGCAGCCGTGAATACACCCAGGAACTGCTGGACAACCCGGCGGTAAAGCTGATGCTCACCGAATCACCCAGCGGTGAGATCACCGGATTTGTACACGTGGTTGTCCAGGATGCCCCGGACCTGGCCATATTGACGCCGTGTCGCTATGCGGTGGTGGATACGCTGGTGGTGGCACCGGCCTACCGGCGGCAGGGGATCGGGCAGGCATTGATGATGGCAGCCGAAGATTGGGCCCGATCGATGCATGCCAGCCGGATCCAGTTGAACGTTTTTGCCTTCAATCTGTCAGCCCAGGCATTGTATGCCGAATTAGGGTATGCGGTGACACGCTACACCATGGAGAAACCCCTGGATTGACCAGCGCTCTATAAAAAACCCAAGAAAACTTTAATCTTGTTCTCATGTAATTGTTTTTAAAACGTGATAATATAACAAAGTCAAGCGGCTGGGTGCCCCCCTC
>DAOQTN010000499.1:0-2516 GCA_035340555.1 Anaerolineaceae bacterium
TCCGGCCAGGTGAACATGGCACTGGCGCCCCGTCAGCCGGGCTCGGCCATCAAGCCGCTGACTTATGCGGCGGCTTTCGAGAAAGGCTGGAACCCCGCCACCCTGGTCTGGGATGTGCCAACGGGCTTTCCACCTTCCGGTGATCCCAATGACCCACGCGATCCCTACCGCCCGGTGAATTACGATGGGCGATTTCATGGGCCGGTCTCGGTGCGTTCGGCACTGGCCAATTCTTTCAACGTCCCGGCGGTCAAAGCCTTGGAGTACATCGGTATTTACGATGACCCAGCCACACAATGGCCGGATGGTCTGGTGCCATTTGCCCAACGGCTGGGCATCACCACCCTGACCCGCAACGATTATGGTCTGGCCCTGACGCTGGGGGGCGGTGATGTGAGCCTGCTGGAAATGACCGGGGCTTACGCGGTCTTTGCCAATGGGGGGCAGCAGGTCCCGCCGGTGGCCATCACCCGGATTGTGGACCATGAAGGTAACGTGGTCTTTGAATACGAACCGCCCCAGCCTGTTCCAGCACTGCGCGCCGAACATGCCTACATGATCAGCTCCATTCTTTCAGATAATGCCGCCCGCACCCCGATGTTTGGCGCAAATTCCGTGCTCAACCTGCCGTTCACGGCTGCCGCCAAAACCGGGACAACCAATGATTATCGTGACAACTGGACGATCGGTTACACCCCGGACCTGGTCACCGGGGTCTGGATCGGCAATGCCGATTACACGCCCATGCAGAATACCACCGGGTTGACCGGTGCAGCACCCATCTGGTCACAATTCATGCAGTTTGCCGTGCCCCAGTTGACGGGCGGCAATCCGACCCCGTTTACGCGGCCGCCGGGGATCATGGACATGGTGGTTTGCTCGGTTTCCGGGACCCAGCCTTCACAATGGTGCCCCGAACAGCGTACGGAAATCTTTGCCGCCGATCAGCCCCCCCTGCCGGCCGACCAGGATTTGTGGCAGAAAGTGTTGGTGGATACCTGGACCGGTCTGCGGGCTTCCGCGGTCTGCGCGGATTACATCTCGGAAGAGTTTGCCCTGAATGTCACCGACAAATCAGCCATTGAATGGATTCGCAACACCGATGAGGGCCGCGCCTGGGCCGATTCAATGGGCTTTGAGGATCCGATCTTTTTCACCCCGGAACGGGATTGTGAGGCCGGCGATGAACGGCCGCTGCTGTTCTTCTCAAACCTGACGGAAGGACAGACAATCACCGAGAATCCCCTCGATGTCTGGGTGGTGGTCAGCGCGGTGAAGGACTTCAAGGAATTCCGGCTTGAATATGGTCTGGGCAGTGACCCGACTGACTGGGAAGTTTTGGCGGATGGACTGTCCGCACCGCTTAATCAACCGGGGCTCATCGGGTCCTGGGATGTGCTGTCCCTGCCTCCTGGCGTGATCACCCTGCGGCTGCACCTGGACAGCGATCGCGATACCTACGCGGAAAAAGTCATTCACATTAACCTGCAGGTACCCACGCCTACGTCTACCCCCACCCCAACGCCCACACCGACGCCCACTCCGACCCTGACTCCCACGCCAACGCCGACCGTGCCGCCGGATGAATCCTGATCTGGCTGGATGACCGGCTTGGGTGCGCCTTGATCCAGCCGACCCGGAGCCTGGTACACTCCCAACATCATTCAAGCAAGCCCGGCAGGGGGAATGCCGGGCTTTTTCATGACCTTGCCCTGATTATCCTTTGCCTGGTGAAGCTGGGTGTTTTAACGCTCCGGCGCGGGCCGCCTGCCATCATTGTCTGCAGGGGACGATTTTCCTGGGACTGGTTTCCGCTTCAGGTGGCGGAATTGAAAAATCTTGATCAGTCCCCACCCAACCAGCAGCAGTACCAGGGTTTGGAGCGGCACCGAGTAGCGCGGATTGTCACCAAATTCCAGCATGGCCTGCATGATGGATGCCGCCCAAACACTGGCGCCCATCAGGTACAGCGGCGTGTTCAGCGCCAGACGGCGGCGCAGCTTGGGAATTGGCAGTGCCAGAGTCCCGAGCAGGAAGATGCCGTTTCCCAGTATCAGCGCGCCGCGCAACCCTAGGATGGCTATCTGCTGAGCGCCGGCCAGCGGTCCGGTGATGGCGCGCCAGTGGACGGGAGCCTTCCAGAACCCCAGCCAGCCTTGGAACACGGAGTGCAGGTAAAGACCGGGATGCTCAACAATCAACCGGATGCAGATCTGACCCAAGAGGCGGGAGAGATCGGTGAAACCCAACCCCGACACCTGCTGCATTTCCGGAATGGCATCCCAGATGGCATTGGAACTGCTGCCGGTTTCCGCCTGCTGGGCGTCACGGTAGCGAAGATAGGTTTCACGCAGTTCGGCATATTCATCGGGCGCATATTCAAAGAACTGACCGGCATGGTTCATCATGTGATAGCCGTTCATGGTCGACAGTCCCCAGATATCATAGCGCTGGTGAATGAAATTGACATATGCCCCAATCAGGGCCAAACCGGCCAGGGCCACTCCGGCCGCCGC
>DAOQTN010000500.1:0-2512 GCA_035340555.1 Anaerolineaceae bacterium
ATTGGGCTTGAATGAATACGATTCAAAGCACATTTGATCGGTTAATGCATTATCGGGGATTGACGCCCGGCAGCGAGACGGAGCGGGTCTATGCCGAACAGATTCAAGCTGCCATTGTGCGGCAAAAAGCCGCGCCATCTTCCAGTGCGGCAGAACAATCTGCCAGGCAAGCCAGAGAAAAAGCTGATAAATGGGTGCGATTGGCAGATGCGCAAAGGCAAGTTTTGGAACGGGCTAAAAGCCGGGTGCTGCGGGCAATTGTGCTTGAGGCAGCAGGGCATTGCGGCGATGCGGAATTCGACCTGGAACAAGCTCTGGATTTGTTAGGTGAGTCGAAAGACGACGATTGGGAAGTGCAGCACCTACAGGCGGCTATCTATTGGATGCAGGGCTGCTTGATCCACCAAATTGAGGGGCGGGCAGGCAGCGGGGAAGATCAAATTTGCTGGCAGCGCGGGATTCACATCATCGAAAAGTTAGTCACGCATCCAGGGGCAGATGATTTTCGGTTTTACAGCCAGCTTGCCATTGAGATGAAACGGTTCTTTGCCAGTTTTAGCACAGAGGTTGAGGCAGAAGCTGATGCCCCAATTGAGGCAGAGCCCATTGAACCTCAGCCCATTACACCTATTCCACCCATACTGCCGTACCGGAGCCAGGTGCTGCTGCAAGAAGCCACACTATCACCGAATGGCTATTTTCACTTGGATGTGTATCCGGCACTGGCAGCAGGGGCATTTCAGCCGATCTGGGCGCAAATCACCCGGCCGGTTGAACGGGTTGCCCTGAATAACGAAATTGACTCCTTGGAAATTCGCCGGCGATTGTGTCGATTCTACAGTCTGGTGCCAGGGGAACGGTTGATACGGTTACGGAAGAGCGGCGGGGAGCGTTCGCGGCAGCAAGCATATGCACTGTTCTATATCACCGGGGATAGCATGAACGAGGATGGAATTGACCCGGGTGATTATGTGCTGGTGCGCGCCCAGGAAACCGCCGATCCGGGCAATATTGTGGTGCTGCAAGCACAAACCACAGAAGGCGCCGATACGACATTGACGCTGAAATATTTTGAACGAAGAACGGAAACTGAGTGGCGGTTTGTGCCGCACAGCAGCAACACAAGCCACCCAACGTTTATTTACCATCCTAATACAGGCGAAACGGCACCCAGGATTGTTGGCATCGCAATTGGCGTTTTTAAACCTCAGGGGGACAGCAACCATGGACAACCCAACCTCTAGTACAATCAGTTTTTTGCTTGAAGTTACAAAGCTGTGCGCTGAAAAAGATTTACAAACTCAGATGGGGGAAGTGCTGCACCTGCTCGGAGAACGCGCCGAAGCTGACCGCTGTACGGTGATGCTATTCAACGGCGGCAATGAACCGATTGTGGGCGTGTATGAGTGGGTGGAGCCCGGACTGCAAGCGCGAAAACAACATTGGAGCAGCGCGGTATTTCACGAACTGCCCTGGGTGATGGAACAGCTCAAGGCCGGGCAGACGGTTTCGGTGCCAAGGGTAGAAGATTTGCCGAAAGCCGCCCAGGTTGAGCGCGCTCGCTGGATGGCGTTGAGCATTCATTCGATTGCGCTTATACCGGTTTTCTATGAACAACATCTGAAGGCGGCTGTTATAGTTCAGACAGAGAACAGTTGGAAAACCTGGGAAAACGAGGCGCTGCAGGTGCTGCAGTTGTGCGGGGAAATGGTGCTACAGATGTTTTGGAATGGACAGCAGCGAATCAAAACCGAAGCCGAGACGACCAGGCAAAACGAAGTCATTGCGAAGCTGCAGGCCGAACTGGCGGCAGAGAAAAAGAAAAGCGAGGAAGCTGAACTCAGCAGCCTGCAAGCCGCAGATATGGTCAAGATGCTGCCCAATGCGATTCCGGGAATTTTGCTGTTTATTGATACCGAGGGCCGGATTTTGGGCGCCAACGAAGAATTTGCACAGGGTTTTGACCGAAAGTTGAGTGATGTGATTGGCGCCCGGTTGGCGGATATTCTGCCGGAGCCGCTCATGCGGAGCCGATGGGCCCATATTCAGCAGACGATTGAGAGCGGGATACCCTGCCAATTCAGCGATGAACGCAACGGGAAGCATTTTTCCAACTACCTGTACCCGGTGCGAGATCCGTCTGGAGCGGTGAGCCGGGTGGGGATCTTTGTTACGGATATTACGCGGCAAAAAGACACTGAATCCCAATTAGCCGAGATTCACGCCCAGTATGAAGCTGATCAGAAAGCAAGTCAGACCGAGCAGGCAGGCTTTGAATCCAGGCGATTGAGGGCGATGCAGCGATTGAGAGGCAAGCTGCTTGCCCGGTTGGAGAGCCTGCGCCAGACCGAGCTGTCTTCAAATCAAATGGATATTATCCTGGAGATGGAAACCTTCCTGGAACAGGCAGGTTTTCTGGTGGGAAGTGAAAGGTACAGCCGGACAGAACGCCCGGCAAAGAAAATTCAGATCTTGCTGGTTGAAGATAATCAGATTATTGCGGATAACTTTC
>DAOQTN010000501.1:0-2497 GCA_035340555.1 Anaerolineaceae bacterium
ATGCCTTTGATCCGCGCGTTTATCTGCATCGCTTTTTTGACTTCTGCACCGAACCATATATATTTCTGGTTGATGAGGCGCACAACCTACCAGACCGGGCTCGGGAAATGTATTCGGCTGAGATCGATAAAAAGACTGTGCTGGAGCTTCAGCGCGCGCTAAAACCGCATTTGCCCGATTTGGCTCAAAAATTAAATGCACTCAACAAGGTTATGCTGCAAATCCGCAAGGCCTGCCAGGCGGCAGGAAAGGAAGCCCTGATAGAAAACTCACTTCCTGAAGAATTGCTCAAGGCCATGCGAAAATTCAGTCAGGCGGCCGAAGATTGGCTGGCGCTGAATCAGGCAGCCGAGTTCAGACAGGACTTACTGACATTCTATTTCCTGTGTCTCAATTACCTGCGCACTGCCGAGTATTTTGACACCTATTATGTATCTTACTTTGAGAGGCAAGGGGCATCTGATGTAAAGGCGAAACTGTTCTGTCTGGACCCGGCGCCGATGCTGGCGGCCCCATTGGAGCACAGTCAATCGGCGGTCTTTTTTTCAGCCACGCTGCTGCCGATGGATTATTTTATGCGGCTTTTGACCGGCGATGGACGCCACCCCAGACAAGTGTTCCAATCGCCTTTTCCTATTGAGAATACCTGCCTGTTAATTCAAAACCAGATATCTACCAAATATGCACAGCGAGCTGATTCTTATGCCGAGATAGCGGCGACCATTGAAGCCGTATGCAGCACCCATGTGGGTAATTACCTGGTTTTCTTTCCATCTTATGCCTATCTGGCAGCCGTGCTTGAGATCCTTAAAGATAAACTGCCTGAAGAGCAGCTTCTGGTTCAAGAACGAGCGATGACAGAGGGTGACCGGGAAGCCTTTTTGGAGCGATTTTCAGCCAGTAATACAGCAACCCTGGTCGGGCTGGCTGTGATGGGCGGAATCTTCGGCGAGGGGATTGATCTGGTGGGGGAACGGCTGATCGGGGTTGTGATTGTTGGTGTGGGGGTGCCGCAGTTGGGATTAGAACGCGATTTAATCAAGGCTTATTTTGATCAAAAGAACGGCAGCGGGTTTGCCTATGCATACCAGTACCCAGGGTTCAACCGGGTGCTGCAGGCAACCGGGCGGGTCATCCGCACAGAGACCGATCGGGGGATCATTGTCCTGATTGATGACCGGTTCACCCATGCCCGTTACCGCCAATTATTTCCCACACACTGGCGGGGGTTTCAAGTAGCTCAAAACGTGGACGAGATTAAAGATAAGTTGACGCGATTCTGGGCACAGGATTAATACCGTTTCCTTTTTGCTAAAACGGGGTATGATTGAAGGATATCCTGATTGATGACAAGGACCGATGATGAACGCCCAAATCCTGCCCAAAGCTAATTCGTTCCTCCATCCTGGCGGCGCTACAGGCTGCATTCTGATGCACGGTTTTAGCTGTTCGCCTGAGGAGATGCTGCCGCTGGATGCCTTTCTAACTGAGAAGGGCTATACAACGCTGGGACTGCGTTGTGCGGGGCATGGGACCACGCCCAGGGATCTGAAAGACGTGCGGTGGACCGACTGGCTGGCAAATATCGAGGATGCCTTTCATATACTGCAGGGGAGCTGTCAGCGGGTGGTCTTGATTGGGCAGTCTATGGGGGGAATACTCAGCCTGACGGCGGCGGCTTATTTGCCGGTCGAGGCGGTTATTGCGCTCTCGACACCGTTCTGGGTACCCACGGCATCGGAAAAAGTGGTGAATCGACTTTTGGCATTGATTCAGCCCACCATCAAGAAAAGGAATGTGCAGCCCCACCCAGAGTGGGGTTGGCGGCGCGAGGCCGGTTACCCGGCTTATGCGCAGTTCCCGGCAAAAATTAACCGCCAGACCACACTGCTGATGAAGGCCATGCGTGAAAATTTAGGCAGGGTGAAAGCTCCGGTACTGTTGATCCAGTCGCGGCAAGACGAGTTAGTTCCCAAGAACAGCCTGGAAAGTATTCAAGCCGGGTTGACCGCGGCCAGGGTGACCCCGGTATGGATTGAAGGGCCCGGGCACGGCATCACGCTGGACCCGCAGGCAGAAAAAGCTTTTCAACCCATTGGCGTATTCTTAGCAGCATTGTAATTTGAGGAGGCGGACAAGGTGCTTAAGCTATCTGTCGGACAGGCCAGTTTTCAGGTGACGCAGCTTGAAGCCAATCTGGGAGTAATCCGAGACCGGCTGGCAGAAGCAGATGCTGATGGCACGGACATTCTGGTGCTGCCCGAGCTGGCTAACTCGGGATATACCTTTGGCAGCCGGGAAGAGGCCGCCGCCAGCGCTGAAGCAGTTGACCGGGGGCCGCTTTGCGAACTGCTGCGGGATTGGTCCAGAGTGGGGCGGCTGGTGGTCAGTGGATTGTGCGAGCGCGCTGGCGAGACATTCTATAATTTGGCGGTGGTTTATGCAGAGGGGCGTTTGCTGGCGGTGTACCGCAAGCTGCACCTCTTTGCCCGCGAAA
>DAOQTN010000502.1:0-2497 GCA_035340555.1 Anaerolineaceae bacterium
ATCGCCGGTTTGAGCCAGATGGCGCACCAGACGTGGGTCGGAAAGCGTCCCGGAGTCGGCCACGTAAATGGCCGGACCGGCACCCAGCCGGGTGTTATAGCTCTGGTTTTCGGTCCCATCCCAACTTGGCAGGTCGCGCGCCGGGGTTGAGTCGACCGCAAAGGCGATTTGCGGATCAAGGGCATAACCGGCCACCCGGGCGCCGCGCAAACCGATCTCTTCCTGGACAGTGAAGGCCAGCAGGAGTTCGAGCTGCGGAATGGGGTTACGCAGGATTTCAATCAAAATGGCCACACCCAGGCGGTCATCAAGGGCTTTTCCCATCAAACTGGGGCCAATTTGCCGGAACTGCGTGGCATAGGTCGCCCGATCACCCACCTTCACCTTGCCTGAGCCGCCCGGGCCAATGTCGATGCGCAGCTGTTCCACGGAAATGATTTGGTCGCGTTCACCAGGTTCCTGCAAATGGATCGGTTTGGCACCAATCACACCGGGGACATGGCTTTTGCCCACCAGGATCGGTTTACCCACCAGCACCCGTTCATCCTGACCGCCCACCAGACCAAACTGGTACAGGCCGTGCTCGTCATCACGCGTCAGCATGAAACCGACTTCATCCATGTGGGCCGCCAGCATCACCCGCAGGGCGTTGGGCGAACTGGCATGTTTGGTCACCAGAACATTGCCCAGGGCATCCACGCTCACTTCATCAGCGAGGGATTTCACCTGCTCGAGGACAATGGCACGCACTTCACCCTCATCGCCGGAAACAGCAATCGCATTGGAAAGACGTTCCAGCAGGGCCAGCTGATCTGCGCCAATTTGGGGCAGAGGAATGGGGAGTTTAGTTCGATCAGTCATTGGCTACATCCCAGCGAATCTGATTGACAAAATCGGCTGGCAGGCCGGCAATAAACTGGGCCATCAGGTGACCAGCGCGTTGAATGTCCTTGATGGAGACAACCTCCACCGGGGTGTGCATGTAGCGCAGGGGGATGCCGATCACCATGGTCGGAATACCCTCAGCCACAATTTGCATGCCGTAGGCATCGGTGCCCGAATGGCGGGGCATGTATTCATTCGAATAGGGCAAATCAATCCGGTCAGCCAGGTCACTGAAGGCCTTGTAAATGGCGGGATGGACATTGGGGCCAAATCCCAGGGTGATCCCCTTGCCCAGCGGATAGGTGCGGGACTCTGGTGAGCCCGGGCCGCGGGCAAAGGTCACATCAATGGCTATGGCCAGTTGGGGCCGGATGGCAAACGGTGATGTCAAGGCACCACCCAAGGTCTCCTCCTCCTGAACAGTGGCCACCGCCCAGACATCCCAGGCATGTTGAACCGTCTGGAGTTCCTGCAGACAAATGGTGACGGCCGCGACAGAAGCCCGATTATCCAGTGTATGGCCGGCCAGGGCATCCCCGGTCAGTTCGACCGGGGGCTGGGCAAAGGAGATGGGATCGCCCACCCGAACCAGTTCCGCCACTTCCGTCGGAAGCAATCCCGTGTCAACATAGAGGTACTCCATGGCAAGCGGCTTGTCGCGTAAACGGGGCGGGAGCGAGCGGTCATCCGGCTTGACGATCACCCCCGTCAGATCGCGACGGCCGTGAACCGTGACGAACTGGCCCGGCAGCACGCGCGGATCAACGCCGCCCACTTCAGTAAACCGGATCAGGCCATCCACGACGCCGGTGGCCATCAGGCCAATGGCATCCATGTGGGCAGCCAGAATCAGGCGGGGATGCGGTTCAGGACCATGTCCTTTCCGCAGGGCATGCAGGCTGCCCAATTTGCTGATGCTGACCTCATCCACCAGGGGGGTCCAGGCATCTTTGATCAGGCGGCGAGCGGGCTCTTCATAGCCGGAAAGTCCGGAAACGGAGAGCAGGTCTTTCAGGAAGGGGGTTATTTCCATCATGGGATCGCTATTGGTTCTCCTCATCCTATGGATTGGCCGAGGATTGGGTTGGGGTCAGGGTATCCTCTGGCGGTGACGTGGGGCTTTTTGTTGGGGTTGGGGTACTGCTTGGTAATGAAGTTGCGGTGTGGGTCGGACTCTGCGTCAACGTTGGCGTGGTGGTCATGGTCCGGGTGGGCGGCAGGAAGGGGGTGTAGGTGATACTGGCAGTCCAGGTGATGGTGGGAGTGGGGCTGAGTGTGAATGTTGGAAAATTCACGGGAGTTGCGGTCGGCGACGCACCGGCCGTTGGCCCCGGCAGGGTCACCAGCGGCGGCACAGTGGTTGCGGTGGCCGGGACGGGCGTATTCGTAATGGCATCCCCCACCTGGAAAACAATGAAGCCCAGACAGTAGCACGGCAGGGTCGCCAAGATGATCAACACCAGGGTCGATCGGGTCCGGGTCCGCCGGTCAGCCGTTGATCTCATTGAAGGGACTCCACCCGTCCATTATAAAACGGTGCACGCCTCATGGCAAGCCAAAAAGGCGGGGGATTTGCCCGAGCCGCTTGCTACCAGGTTTCCACCTCGGAAAA
>DAOQTN010000503.1:0-1080 GCA_035340555.1 Anaerolineaceae bacterium
GCTTTTCAGATCCCATAATTTAACCTTCAAATCAGCACAGGTGACCGCGAACTTGCGGTCCTGGCTGACGGCTGCGGCAGTAATTCGCCCCTGGGTGGTCTCAAATGCGCCACCGACTTGCCCGGTTTTTGGATCGAAGAACCCACCTGTCGTGTACAACATCTCCTGATCTGGTAAAACAGCCCAATTCGTATCTACCCGATAGTTAAACCCATATTGCTTCTTTTTCCCATCCAGAAGATCAACAATATCCACTTGATTGAATTTGAGCCCACTCACCTGCACAAACCAGTGACCAACCACTGCGTGAGCTGCACCGGTACCATACCAGTGACTTTTTTCTGTGCCGGCATCAAGATTCCACACATACCAATCAAATGCATCATAATTGATGTACTGCGGATTGATCTTTGCCACTCCGGTCAATGCCCAGTTTAATCCCGGGTCCAGATACACCTTGTGATATCTGGAATCTGGCGGCTGGTATTGCAGCAGCTTTCGGATGAGCGCTCCAGAACGAAGGTCCCATTCAACGATGCTGCCATCCCCTGCGCCTGAAACCAACCGGGTGCCCTTTGCCCCGGTGCTGATCGCCATCACCTGTCCCGCATGTCCCCCGTACATCACGCCAAGACACCGCCCGGTGGTCAAATCCCAGTGACGCACGGTCTGGTCATTTGCGCCAGTCAATAAGTGCTTGCCATCCTCCAGGTATGTCAGCACATTCACATTGCCCTGGTGCCCTTCCAACCGGGTACAGATTTCTCCTGTCGCCAGGTCTCGCACTGCCAGCGTCGCGCGGTCACATCCATACGGTGTGATCACAATTCCACCCTGTGACGGTATGGATAATGGATCGGGTGTTCCCTGGGTCTTAAGTGTACAGAAAATCTGCTCCCCCGTGTCAATCCGCCATTTTCTCAGGCTTGTATCCCCTCCCCCCGATAACAAGAATGCCCCATCGGGCGAGACGGCCAATTGACTGATGGCACCTGTATCATGCCCTCCCAGCACCCGCTCCAATATCCCTGAAGGCCAGCGCCAGATGCAAATACTGCCATCATAATGCCCCGATATCAG
>DAOQTN010000503.1:1180-2496 GCA_035340555.1 Anaerolineaceae bacterium
CGGTATTGATAGTTCAATGACAACGCAAACCGGCCGTCTGGGGTGATGGCCATACACAGAATGCCAAAACTTCTATGCCCAAGTCTGGGCTCCTGCTCAATCGGTTGGGCTGACTGCCAGGCCGGCACTAACCTGAAACTTTGGGCACCACGGTTTCGGCTGAAAATATTCATGGTTTTTCATCGTTTGAAATTAGAAGGGGGGATCTCAAATCCAGAAGCAGATGCGCTTAGTATAGCATAAACGATTCCAGCCAAGCGCCACAACCCGGCACTTTCAATTTCTTGAAATGCCGGGTTGAACAGCCTGTCTCCTATTTTGGGGGGCTCTAAATCATGAAATCTTCCCCCCGCCAGACTCCGCCTTCCGGAGCATGCACCTGGGCCTGCGGCTGCGGTCCGCCGCCATTCCCATTCCAACCGCCGTGGGCTTCGCGGGCATCGCTCACATGAAAATGCAGCCGGTTCTCGATGGCCTCCAACCGCCGCATCAAAGCACCGACCGAATCCCCCAGGGTATCGGGCAGGCGCCCATGCTCCAGGTCAGGCGCTTCACTGCGCGGGCGGCTGCGCACCACCACCTGCCCCGGCACACCCACAATCACCGAGTTTGCTGGCGCCGCTTTGACCACCACCGCGTTCGCGCCAATCCGGCTGTTGTCGCCAATGCGGATATTACCCAGCACTTTAGCACCTGCTCCAATTACCACGTTATCGCCAATTGTAGGGTGGCGCTTGCCTTTTTCCAGACTCACACCTCCCAGCGTCACACCGTGATACAGCGTCACATTTTGCCCGATCTCGGTCGTCTCGCCGATGACCACACCCATGCCGTGGTCAATGAAGAACCCCGGCCCAATCTGCGCGCCTGGATGAATTTCAACCCCGGTGAAAAAGCGCATGATTTGCGAGACCATCCGCCCAGCCAGCTTGAAATTTCGTATCCACAACGCATGGGCAATCCGGTGCCCCCAGACTGCATGCAGTCCTGCATAGTTCAGCACCACTTCCAACTTGCTGCGCGCGGCCGGGTCACGTTCCATCACAGCCTTTACATCAGATTTGAGCATTTTGAATAGATTCATGATATCACTCCACCAGGTCGGCATACAAAGCCGTGGACAGATAGCGCTCCCCAAATGATGGGATGATCACCACAATCAGCTTACCGGAATTCTCGGGTCGGTTTGCCAGTTGCACTGCAGCCCAGGTCGCCGCCCCGGAAGAAATGCCCACCAGTAGCCCTTCCTGCTGAGCCATGTCCCGCGCTGTCTTAAAGGCATCTTCACCCTGCACCGGGATGATTTCATCATAGAT
>DAOQTN010000504.1:0-301 GCA_035340555.1 Anaerolineaceae bacterium
TGGCAAAGAACCACCCGCACCCAGACGCGCCGACGAACTGATGACTACCGCTGCTGCCAGGGTGCTCAGTGCCAAGGCATAGGGCCAGGAAATATAATCCACCCGGAATAGCAAGGCATCACTGCCCAAACCAGGGAGGTGGCGCCAGTTTTCGAGCACCAGTTCAGTGGGAAGACGAAAACGCGAAAAAAGCACCAAACCCCAAACGATGAGTGCCGCAGCCGACGCCCCCAACCAGGCATAACCAAAGTTCGACCGCACCCGCTGAACAATCAGCAAGGCGAGTCCAAAAACCATCAAC
>DAOQTN010000504.1:311-2491 GCA_035340555.1 Anaerolineaceae bacterium
GGGAGCAGAACAAGCATGCAGAAAATTTTACCTTAAAGAATTTCCGGTGCTCCCCGGGGAATAAAGCGCCCATCTCCCGCCGTACCCAGCCAGCGGCCCTGATCTACAATCAACCGGCCGCGCAAATAGGTTTGGACAGGCATTCCCGTCAGTTCCCAGTCCTCATAAAGATTGTAATCTGTGCGGTGGTGGGCTTGTCCCACCCCATAAAGAGTCGTCAAGGCCGGATCCCAGATGACAATATCCGCATCGGCACCTGGAAGCAGGGATCCTTTCCGCGGATAAAGGCCAAAGATGCGTGCCGGGTTTGTGCAATTAAGTGCCACAAATTGACTGGGGGTGAGGCGGGAACGCAGCACGCCATGGGTCCATAAAACCGGCAGACGATCCCCCACACCGGGGAGACCATTGGGAATTTTTGTAAAATCATCCTGCCCCAATTCCTTGCCGGGGATGCTCACCGCCTCGCCCTCATAGGTGATTGGATTTGCGCCATTATAGAAGAATGGACAGTGATCGGTGGCAATGACCTGAATGGTTCCATCCATCAATCCCTGCCATAGACGCTGGTTGTCAATTGCCGTACGCATGGGAGGGGAGCAAACAAATTTGGCTCCGTCGGGACGGCGCAAATCATTAACAGTAAAGAAGAGATACTGCGGGCAGGTTTCCCCCATTACCGGCAGTCCCTTCTGGCGAGCGTATTGAAGCATATCCACTTCACCGCCAGTATTCATATGCACAATATAGAGTGGGGCGTCGGCCTGAGCCGCCAATGCGGCCCCGCGCAGACCAGCCTCCACCGCACCCCAAATGGGGCGGGTATAGGCATGCCACTCGGGGGCGGTATAACCGGCAGCCAGCGCTTCAGCTGTCAGCAGATCAATCACGTCACCATTCTCCGCATGCAGAAGCGTCAACAGTCCATGTTGGGCCCCAAGCCTGAGCACACGAAATATCTCCCCATCAGACAGCCGCAGGCGGTTATTATAGGCGGTGAACACCTTGACACTGGTGATGCCCAACCCAGGGAGGTCTGCCATTTCGGCTTCGATGGTCGGGTCCAGGTGGGTGATGTTCATGTGGAAGCCAAAATCTACAGCGGCTTTGGAATCTGCTTTGGTGTGCCAAGCGGCAATGCTGTCTGAGAGGGAGGGGAAATCCTGTGAGACGAAATCAATTACGGTGGTGGTGCCGCCAAAGGCAGCTGCTTTATGTCCAGTATAATGATCATCCGATGAGACAGTCCCAAACATTGGTAAATCAAAGTGGGTGTGCACATCCACCCCCCCCGGTAGAATAAGCTTGCCAGTTGCATCAACAATCTCTGCCTCGGGTGATGACAGATGCTGTCCGATAGCGCTGATCTGCTCGCCTTCCACCAGAATGTCTGCCGGAAAGAGTTCAGCTGCGTGACCAAGGTGCCGTTACGGATCAACATTTTACGCATGATTACACCTCCAGATATCAGATCCAACCGGAGTTGATTTGCGGCCGCGGCACTTATCGCGGCCGCAAATCTAGTCCTTTTATTTCATTAGTTGATTAAACTGATCCCTGGCGTAATCACGCCAGGTGGTGGAAATCATTTTTGGGGCGTTCCCAACACAGCCATGCGTGATTGGAGCACTGGAATCCTTGACCATAAACCCAACTTGAAAAAGCACCCGATCTGCCACCGACCTTTAGCCGGGAAATTGGCGCCATGGTGGGCAGTGCCGATCCAGCCCCGATATGGTTGTGCTGCCACCGGGGGAGAGACCCATCCAAACAAGGCCGGTTGGGATGATGGATGATGGATGATGGATGCCCGATTTCCATGATTGTTATCTGTATTTTTGGATCAATCCGACCCGCTCGTTAAATTCGGTGATCAGGGCGTCAATCTCGGCGGTCTGGCCATGCAGATCCGTCCAATAGGTGGGATCGTACCATTGTGCCAGAATTTCCTCGTAGGTCTTGCCTTGCTGCTCCACCCAGGTGTAATACTTGAGGTCGTGTACCCGGCGGCGCTCCACATAGGAGAGTTCCAGCAGGTTGTCACTGGTCACGCCCAGCAGGTGGCGAGCAAAGTCGGCGGCAGCGTTCAGTTCGGTGTAGGCACCAAATTCAGCGTGCATTTCTTCAATCCGGCTGTGGTAAAGCTCCATCGAGTCGGTCAGCACAGTGAGGACCACATC
>DAOQTN010000505.1:0-2490 GCA_035340555.1 Anaerolineaceae bacterium
CAGGGCGGTGCGGTGACGGGTGCGCAGAATCTGAGCAATCTCCTCACGGGCATCCGACACCTGTTCGGCGCTGGCCACCTGGACAAAAATCACATCAACGCGGTCCCGCGTGCGCCGGATCAGCCGGGACTGGGCCGTCGAGTAGGGCACCAGGGCAACATCATCCTGGCTGCCAAAGCTGCCGCCGCCCTTGGATTCCAAGACCCCAATCACCTTGAAGGGCAGTCCGTTGATACGCACCGTCTCACCGGTGACGCCATCCGTCCGGCCAAATAATTTTTCCGCCACATCCGGCCCCAGCAGCACCACGGAGGACTGACCCAAAATATGCTGATCGTCAATGTATTCCCCTTCGATCAGGCCGTAATTGCGCACCACCGTGTAGTCCGGAGTCACCCCGTAGAGGCTGGTGCGGGTGTTTTCCGACCCAAAGGTGATTTCAGCCTCCCCTTGAATGACCGGTGCCACTGCCGCCACGGAAGGCGCCTGGAATGGATCCGCCATGGCTTCAGCATCGCTCAGGGTCAAGGGCTTTTCGTTGCGAACTTCCTGTTCAAAATTGCCTGAAAAGACGAACAGCAGGTTGCTGCCAATGCCGCTGATGGACCCGGTGATGGTGTTCTGCGCCCCCTGCCCCACCCCCAGCATGGCGATCACCGCACCAACCCCGATGATGATCCCCAGAATGGTCAAGCCCGAGCGGAGTTTATTGCCGCTGATGCTTTCGAGTGCTTCGACGATTGCCTGTCCCAGGTTCATTCGTTGCCCTCCACAACCACCCCGTCGGATATGCGAATAATTCGCTGTGCCTGCTGTCCAATGGCCGGGTCATGCGTGACGATGATCAGGGTTGTATGGCGCTCCCGATTTAAATTGAGCAGAAGTTCCATGATTTCCTTGCCGGATTTGGAATCCAGGTTGCCGGTGGGTTCATCGGCCATCAGGATGGCCGGATTGTTGACCAAGGCCCGGGCGATGGCCACCCGCTGCTGCTGCCCCCCGGAAAGTTCGGTCGGCTTGTGCCGTTTCCGGTCGTTCAAACCAACCGCGTCCAGGGCGGCGCCGGCCCGCTCCAGACGCTCCCGCGCCGGCACGCCGGCATAGCGCAGGGGTAGTTCGACATTGGATAATGCCGTGGTGCGGGAGAGGAGGTTGAAACTCTGGAAAACAAAGCCCACCTTGCGGTTGCGGATGTTGGCCAGTTGATCATCGCGCAGTTGGGAAATGCATTCCCCATCCAGACAGTATTCACCGGAGGTCGGAATGTCCAAACAGCCCAGAATGTTCATGAGCGTGGATTTGCCCGAACCGGAAGGACCCATGATGGCCACAACTTCACCGCGGCGGATGCGCAAATCAGCGCCGCGCAGGGCGTGGACCTCAACCTCACCCATTTTATAGACCTTGGTGAGGCCGCTGCCGACAATGACCCAATCCTCATTGGTCATGGCGGTTATCTCCCAAACATGGCATCAGACGGGATGATCTGGGTGGGTGGATTCAGCACCAGCACATCGCCCTCCTGAACCTCACCGGGCAGCAGTTCGCTGACCAGATCGGAGGTGGCCCCAATTTCCACCGGTACGGGAGTCGGGATGCCCAAGCGGAGGACATAGACCACCCGTTGGCCACCGCTGGAGCGGACGGCACGATTGGGCACCAGCAGCACATCCTCCAATTGTTCAACCACAATATTGACTGCCGCCGTCATACCGGGCCGGACATCCTCATCCGCATCATTAAGCTCGATGGTCACCTGGAAATTGACCACGCCCTGCTGGATAGTGCCCACCCGGGCCACTTCCACCACCTGGCCGGTATACTGGCGTTCCGTGATGGCATCAAAAGACAAGGTCACACTCTGGCCCAGCTGAATCCGGTTGATATCCACCTCCGGGATATTGACATCCACCAGCAGGTGGCTCAGATCATCAATCCGGAACGAGGTCGTTCCCGGGCTGACCATGTCGCCGGGCAGCGCATTCACCTCGGTCACCGTGGCGGCAAAGGGTGCCCGTAGATTTTGGGAATCCAGCGCCGCCTCCAGGGCAGCGATGCGCACCTCGGCTGAACGGACATCATCCGGATCGGGGCCATTTTTCAGCCGGTCCCATTCCCGCTGGGCATCCGCAAGGCGGGCTTCGGCAAGCGCAATGTTGGCGTCGGCCACGGAAATGTCGTATGAATCCGGCCCGGCAATCAGGTAATTGAGGTTGTTATAGGCCTGGTCGGCATTCTGGCGGGCGTTTGCCAGGGTGTTGGCTGCCTGAGCCCGCAGGGGATCGTCCTCGGGCTTGTCTTCAAAATTGGCATAAATTTCTTCCGCTTTGTTGACTTTGTCCAGTGCCAGGTAATAGGTCGTGCGGGCGATTTCAAGCGTATCCGGGGTGTAGAGATTGTAGTCGTAGTTGGCCCGCGACTGCTGGGCATCATCAAAAGCTTCCTGCGCATTCACCAGGGCGAGCTGGGCCTGGGCGGCGGTCGTGGTGG
>DAOQTN010000506.1:0-2483 GCA_035340555.1 Anaerolineaceae bacterium
TCGGGCTGGCTGCCCAGCACCGCCTCCGCCTCCCACAGCGAGCCCTCCTCGTTGGCAGCGTCAAACTCAGCCTCGCCCGAAAGCATCGAAAACAGCCGCTGGATGGTGGTGATGTGCACCTTGCTGACATCATCCAGCACATTGGACTGGAGATGCTGCACATTATACAGCTCGGTAAATTTGCGCCCATCATCGGGGGTGACGAACTGGTCAAACTCCTTGAACGCCTGGCGCCCCAGGTTGTTGCGGTCCACCAGAAAGAGCACGCGCCGCGCCCGGGCGTGCTTGATCAGCCGGTAGACGAAATTGACCGCCGTAAAGGTCTTGCCGCTGCCCGTCGCCATCTGAATCAACGCCCGCGGGCGGTCAGCCGCAAAAGACTGTTCCAGGTTGCTAATGGCCTCAACCTGCGCCGGCCAGAGATTGGCCGTGGGCAGCGGATGCTGCTCTGGCAGCCCCCGCAGGCGCCCCCGCAGCGTATCGGGTTGGGCCAGCCAATCAGCCAGCGTCTCCGGGCGGTGAAAAGCAAAAATCCGCCGTGAGCGCGGCTCGGGGTCGCGGTTATCGCGGAAGAACGTCTCCACACCCGTGCTCTCATACATAAACGGCAGCGGCAGGCTGACATGCGGAATCGTATCCGGCAGCCCAATGGTATAGCTGGCTGCCTGGTCAGCCACAGCCGCCAGCGGAATCCCCTCCGCCTTCGCCTCAATCACCCCCACCGCCTTGCGGTCCACAAAGAGCAAATAATCGGCAATCCCCGTCTCCAGCTGGAACTCGCGCACCGCCACCCCGCGGCAGGCATATAGATTCATGTCGACGCGGTTTTGAATCACCCAACCACAGGCGGCGAGCTGGGCATCAATATTCTGGCGGGCGCGTGCTTCTGGAGTGGTCATAACGTCCCTGATTGCAGGTGGTGTAAGAATTATAGAATTGAATCCAGATATGTGCAACCGTGGCAAGCACACCAGAGGAAAGATTCCGAAATTTTGATGTACAATGACTTTATCGGGTCAAATCAGCCAGCTAAAGAATAAAACGCCACCTGTCAAAACTGGTTTCCCCCATTCGAGCAGGATTAGGTTTTGTCAGCAATCCCCTCAACCCCCACAGTAATTTGAAACGAATCCAGCTATGTTGACATATGGGCATTCAAATGCTAAAATATAGCATATGCGCTATAAATAGAAAAAGGTGTGCCGGGGATAAAATATGTGGGACCTGGATTTCTTCGAGAAGGATAGTAAGCGTTGTCCCACATTAGAGTTTGTTGAACAACAACCTCCGGACGATCAGGTTCGTATTAAGCGCAGTCTTACATTACTGGCTGAGCTTGGAAATAATCTCCGTAGACCCGATGTAGACTATCTGGAAGACGGATTGTATGAATTACGTGTTCGCGTGGTTAAAAAACAATATCGCTTTATCTTCTTTTATCATAATCAACGGATTATTGTGGTTACACATGGCTTTCTCAAGAAAACATCTGCTGTCCCTCGAGCACAAATAAAACTGGCCCAAACCTATCGCCGCATTTATTTAGAAAGAATGAGATAAAAATGAAACTTCAAGAGTTCCGCCGGCATTTGGAGGAAAATCCCGAGTATCTCAAAGCTGCCGAAGAACTGCATCTGCAATTACTGCTGGCTGATGCTGTTCTGAAAGGGCGCTTAAGTAAAGGCTGGTCACAAACCCAGCTTGCCGAAGCCGTGGGCACCAAACAGGCCAACATCTCCCGAATTGAAGCCGGCCTGGCAAACCCAACGCTTTCTCTCATCCGTAAAATTTTGCAGGCGCTCGACCTGGATCTGAAAATCCAGCCAGCCGCCCCCAAACCCGAATACACCTCACACTCGGTCCCCAACAGTGACAGAGCGATTCAGGTTAACAACTGGCCTCAGCCATCGAGCCGCGCTACATCCTATACCGTTGAATCGGTTTCTGTAGCCCAACAAGGAACGTATCATGATTAACCATGTTTTCTCGATAATTTGTGAGCATTCTTCCATAGACAGTGAAACAAACACAGCAAGTATTTTGGGAGTTTTAGAACATTTAACAGTATTCACGGATGAATCGGGTGATCTCAATCTCCCTCTGCAATTTGAGATATTTTCTCATTGGGCGCGTGAGAATGTGGACCAGCCTGATCAAGGACAAGTTCGGGTTTATTTTTGCGCTCCTTCGGGTCAAAAAAAACTCACCGGATCGGGCTCCATTGACCTCTCGTCCGTTACCTTCTATCGGATAAGATTTCGGTATAACGGCATTGAACTGTCCGGCCCAGGCTTGTATAAATTTTTCGTTGAATACCAACCCACAGAGGATGCGGAATGGGTAGTGGTTGCGCAACTGCCGCTTTTGGTAACTTACGCTGCCTCAAAATAATAACGAATCTGTCAAATCCCATAAAGTCGTATACCTAAACCTTAACAAAAGTCTCGAAAAGTCGTATTACATAACTGGAGGGTTACAGCAGT
>DAOQTN010000507.1:0-2476 GCA_035340555.1 Anaerolineaceae bacterium
TGCGTGAGCAGTTGGCCTTCACCCTGCACGATTTGACCCGTCCCTACATGCTGATGTCCCGCCAGCGTGAAGCCATGGCCGGTCTGGATGAATCCCGTCTGCTGTGGCGGGAGCTGGGCAATCTCCCCATGCTGGCCGATAATCTGAACACCACTGCGGATATTTATGGGCTCCTGCGCCAGCCGGAACGGGAACTGGCGTATGCTGCCGAAGCCTACCAACTGAGCTGTTCCATTGGCAATTTGTGGAACCAAGCCTTCAGCCGCGGCCTGATGGGGGAGGCCCTGCTGCTGCTGGGACACTATCCCGAGGCCATTCTGGCACTGCGTGAATCACTGGAAATGAGCAAAAAGGCTGGGCTCGGAATTCTGGCCCGGCGCGTCCTCTTCGAATTAAGCTGGCTGCTGGCTGTTTTGGGGGATACGGATGGGGCCCGCTGTATTTTACTGGACAACCAAGATCAATACTGCCCGCAGGAAGGATACGTGCCTTTCATGCTGCCTTCATTGGGCTGGCTGCTCCTGGCTGACATTGAAGTCTTGGCCGGGCAAATCAAAGCCGCCGAGTCGGCGCTGGATCAGGCTGAAGCGCTGCTGCCCGCCGAACTGGAAGGCCGGGCGGAAGCCGCTCTGAATAATACACGGGCACAACTGGCCATTGTTCACTCTGATGAATCTGCCGCCTGTCAGGCGGTGGCCAAACTGCCTGATGCGATTGCCCGGGCCTATGCCAGCAATGTTGATCGAATCTGGCTGGTACAATTTTATCGGATGCTGGGACAAACCCAGCTTTGGTTGAATGCCCCGGATGCTGCGGCGGTTGATCTGGAGTCGGGGCTGGCCTTGATCCCGCCGCCACTGCATCCGGCGGCCCGTCAGTCACTGGAACTGTTGATGGCCCGGGTGGAGGCCCGGCGGGGCAATCCGACCGCGGCCGCGAAATGGCGGACAGCGGCACAAAATTCGGCCGATCAGACGCTGGCGGCACTCGCGTCTAATCCCGATCTGCAGCGCTGTTATCAGTTTCTGCTTCAATCTGCCATGGAGGGCGAAGGTTCGGACGCCGCCGGCGGATGAGGCTGTCAACCAGCGCCGTTAACCCGTCGACGCAGCGCTCGATCTCTTCAGGCGGTCCGGCAAAAGGCTCGCGCTCGCTGGCCGCAGCCTGACGCCGCACCACCCGCAGCAGGGCATTAATCTCAATCTGAGCCGCAGGAAGATGCAGTTGTTCGCGCGCGAACCGGGTGATTGTCTCCTGATCGCTGCGCCCCAAACCGGTGAAGGTCTGGTCAACGTCCAGCCGGCTCAACCAGCTGCCATCGCAACCAAAACCGAATCTGGCCAATGGGACCAGCAGCCAGTCGACTGGGCAACTGGCGCCGTTAAGGGTGCCCAATGCCAGACCAAATTCATGATGGAAGGCCGCCCCGTGCAAATCCAGAACAAACCTGATCCGCCACCGCTGTACTGCCGCAGCCAGGGCCTGCTTATAAGGGGTATCCGACACATAATTGGTGTCGGTATCAGACTGCCAGCAGGCACAGATCGCATGGGCGCCGGTGCGCTCTGCCAGCAGCATGGCCAGTGCAGTTGTAAAATCTTCTTCATCCTTTACCCGGCCGCGGCGGGTATGGGCTGCGCCGTGGGGCGCGGAGATCAACACGGGAGCTCGTCCCGGATGATAGCAAAAATCGGGCTGTCCTTCTGGCGCCGGAGTTTTATAATGTACACCGGCTTCCAGTTCCAACAGCCGCGCTAGGGTTTCAGACATTCAAGTACGGCACCTGTTTCGGCTGGCAACACCAACCCGGTCAATTTGCCGCCGGTCACGCAGGCTTCACCGCTGCCCAGCCGGTTAACCCAGGTGGAACCTTCGGGCAGCATCCCTGAGGGAACATCCAGATGGCAGGTCTTTGCCGAGCGGTTCAGGACGACCACAAAGCCTGTTTCATCAAGACGGCGCAGATAGACCACCACCTCATTGGCAGCGTGCAGTACTTCAAACTCACCCGAGCGCAGCGCCGGGTGGGTTTTACGCAGGGCAATCACCTGCTGGAAGAAGCTCCGCAGATCTTGATCCCATTTGGACTCATCCCAAGGAAATGATCGGCGGCAGTCAGGATCCTGCCCGCCGGACACGCCAACCTCGTTGCCATAATAGACACACGGAGCCCCGGGATAGGTCATCTCAAAGAGGGTTGCCAGCCGCAGCATGGCTTTGTTGCCGCCCACAATATTGAGGAAACGGGCCGTATCGTGGCTGTCGAGCAAATTGAGTTGCGAGAGCACTGCCGGACGGGGATAGAACGTCAGCAGTCCGGTCACGTTCCGGGCAAAATCGGCTGCCTCGGTCGAAAAATATTCTGGTCCATGGGTATACCAGTGCCCCACCAGTTCCCGGCTCATTTTGTTACCGCCAAAGAAGCTCCAGCACGCATAGGTCAACAGATAATTCATCACACCATCAAACTGATCCC
>DAOQTN010000508.1:0-2471 GCA_035340555.1 Anaerolineaceae bacterium
GAAGGACCTGAACGACGCCGACTGGGACTACACCCTCAAACAGCTCCAGGAACGCCAGGCCTGGGACGAGCTCTGGCGGCTGGCCCAGTCCGCCCCACCGGTCTGGGGGGTGCGGATTCTGGCGCTGCTGCAGCAGGCCGATTGGCGCGCCGGCGAACCGGCTGAGGCCGAATTTTTCCAGACCCTGATCCCCCTGGCTGCAGATTGCCGCACCCGGGCTCCCGAGGTGTACCTGCAGAAGACGCTGTCCACCCCCGAGCCCAGCCTGACCGCGCTGGCCCTCAGCCCCGACGGGCAGACCCTCGCGGCCGGCGGCACGGGCCAGGCCATCCACCGCTGGCACATGCCGCGCGGCGCTCCGCTGGAGCCGGCGATCATCGGCTCTGCAGCCCAGACCCGGGCCCTGGTATTCAGCCCCGGCGGGGACTACCTGGTCAGCGCCAGCGGCGACCAGGCCATCCGGGTCTACCGCAGCCAGGATGGGAAATTGATGAAGACCCTGACCGGCCACACCGGCATCGTGCGCGCCCTGGCGGTGCACCCGGACGGGCGCACCTTGTTCAGCGCGGGATTTGACGGACAGCTGCGCGCCTGGCGCTTTCCCCTGGGGCCCGACAGCCAGGTGGTCCACGCCAGCCCGGGTGAGTTGTTCACCCTGGCCATCGATCCGGCCGGGCAGCTGCTGCTGACCGGCGGGGCCGCCGGCGTCCTCCAAACGATCAGCTGGCCGGCCGCCCAACCGGTCCAGACCCTGACCGGACACGGCGGCAGCATCACCTGTTTGAGCCTGTCAGAATCCGGTCAGCTGGCCGCCAGCTACGGCCGGGATCAGACCGTGCGGTTGTGGAATCCGGCCGGCGGCCGGGAACTGCGCCAGATCCCCGTGCCGGGACCGGGTCTCACGGGGCTCTGCTTTGCCCCCGGGGAGCAGGTGGTCATCGGGGCCGGTGTCGATGGCCGGCTGGTGTTCTGGAACACGGCCACGGGGGTGGAACTGTTCAGTATTTTACGCGCGGGCAAACCGGTCACCGGATTGGCGCTGTACCGGCCGGAGGCGCTGCTGATCAGCGCCGGATCCGACGGCGAAATCCACTGTTGGGGTCTGGGACCGTTTTTGCTGGCCCGCACCCCGGTGGAATTGAGCAGCCCCACCCAGATCCAACAGCTGGAGGCGACATTGGGGCGGGCCAATCAAACCACCGCCAGCCGCAACTGGCTGGCTTATCTGTTAGAATTACTGCGTTGGAAGGGACGTTACGACATTCAAGTCTCCGAAAACCGCCCCATCCAGCTGGGAGAATTTGACATTGAACTATAACCCGACCGAGATGCTGAAACGATTGATTGCGCCGCTGGATCTGGAGCCGCAGCGGCGAAAGAATTATGTCAACGTCCAGGTGGATGGCATCGGCGTAGGGGTGGCCAACGCGGCCGCACCCTTCCTCCCCGTTTTTCTGACCCGGTTGAGCGCCACCAGCCTTGAGGTGGGACTGCTGTCGGCCATGCCCGCCTTTACCGGGCTGCTGCTCTCCATCCCGCTCGGGCTGCTGCTGCAAACCCGGCGCAACGTGGTGCCCTGGTACAGCCTGGCACGGGTGCTGGTGATCGCCGGCTACGCCCTCTCGGGCTTGGCCGCCTTTTTCCTGCAGGGCGAGCAGCTGATCTGGGGCATCCTGGGCATCTGAGCCCTGGTGACCATTCCCCAAACGGTGCTCTCGATTTGTTTTTCCGTGGTGATGAACGCCGTGGCCGGGCCGCACGGCCGCTTTGAACTGATGTCCCGGCGGTGGATCATCCTGGGATTGACCACGGCCGTGGTCGCCACCCTGATTGGGCAGCTGCTGGAAAACCCCAAGCTGGCCTTCCCGTTCAATTACCAGCTGGCCTTCCTGGTGCTGTCCATCGGGGGCATCCTGAGTTACATATTTTCCCGCCAGATTGTCATCCCCTCGGCTGAACCCCCTGCCGGCCGGGCCAATCCCCTCAAAAACATTCCCCGGGTCTTCGCCGAGAAGCCCTTCATTACCTTTGTCCTCAAACGCATCATCTACTCCGCAGGCATTTCGATGGCTGCGCCGCTGTTCCCGCTTTATTTTGTGCGGGTGCTTGAGGCCAGCGACAGCTGGGTGGCAACCATTGCCACGGTGCAGTCGGCCATCATCGTCGGCGGCTACCTGTTCTGGACCTTCCAGGGCAACCGGCGCGGCTCCCGCACCGTGCTGCTGTGGTCCACCTTCGGCATGTCCTTCTACCCCATCCTGACCGCCCTGACGGGCGAGCCGGCCCTGGTGGTGCTGTATGCCGCCGCGGCCGGATTTTTCCAGGGAGGGATTGACCTGGTCTTCTTCGATGAATTGATGCGCACCATCCCCGAGGACTGCAGCGCCACCTTTATCTCATTTTTCCAAAGCGCCAACTACATCACCTCCTTTTTGATGCCGCTGCTGGGAGCCGCCCTGGCGGAGGCCATC
>DAOQTN010000509.1:0-2469 GCA_035340555.1 Anaerolineaceae bacterium
GGGGCTGATCCTGGTCATCCAGCTGATCAGTGCCGGGGCCTACCAGTTGTTTTGCCTGGGAATGGGTGAAACCCTGGCAGTGTTTGGCGGCGGCTGGTTTGACGTGCAGCTGGCCTGGCTGGTGCCGACCCTGGCCCTGATGGCCCTGGGCCTGACCGGGGCCCTGCTGGCGGCCCAGCCAATGGGGGGGGCGCTGCTGGTGGGGCTGCTCTGGCTGGTGGAACTCATTTTGCGCGGCTGGCTGGCGGATCACCACATTGCCCGCTACGCCCTGGTTTTCATGCGGGCGGCGTATCCGGAACTTGCCTGGCTGACCGCCAACGAGATGGGCGTGTTGAGCTGGACGGGCCTGCTCCTTGTGGCAGCCTGGGCCCTGCGCCAGCGCCAGGAAAGATACCTTTAGAAAGGATTGGCTATGATCAACATCACCTCACTGACGAAAATATACGGCCAGGGCAGCCGGGCTGTCCAGGCCCTCAACGGCATCGATCTGGAGATCGGCCCGGGTATGTTTGGACTGCTGGGACCCAATGGCGCCGGCAAAACCACCCTGATGCGGATCCTGGCGGGAATTGTCAATCCCTCCGGCGGCCGGGTCAATGTGGCCGGGCTGGATCTGACCACTGAGAAAGGCAAACGGGCTGTCAAGTTCATGCTGGGCTATCTGCCCCAGGAACTCGGCCTCTATCCGGATCTGACCGCCCGCCAGTTTGTGGATTATATGGCCATCCTGAAGGGCCTGGACGACCCCCGGGTCCGCACGCGGCGCGTTGATGAGGTGCTGCAACTGGTGGGACTGGCGGATGCTGCCGGACGCAAGCTCAAGGGCTTCTCGGGCGGCATGAAGCGCCGGGTGGGCATCGCCCAGGCCCTGGTCAACGACCCGCGGCTGTTGATCGTGGATGAACCGACCGCCGGCCTGGATCCGGAGGAGCGCATCCGCTTCCGCAACCTGCTGGTCAACCTGGCGGCGGATCGCTCGGTGATTCTGTCGACCCACATCGTTGAAGATATCGGCCAGACCTGCCGGGATGTGGCCATCCTGGCGCACGGTCAGGTGCTCTTCCGCGGCAGCCCGGCAGCCTTGATTGAGGCCGCCCGCGACCATGTCTGGACGCTGATCGCGAGCCCGACGGAAAAACCCAATCACAACCTGACGGTGGTTTCCATGCTCCATTTGAGTGAGGGCATCCAGTATCGCCTGGTGGGGCCGGATGCGGCCGCCTACCCCCAGGCCCAGCCCGCCCAGCCCGGTCTGGAGGATGGTTATGTCTGGCTGATGAAAGACTCCGGCCAGGCGGTGAACGGCCTGGCGGCCTCAAATCCGGTCTGCTGAGTTTTGGCGTGGGCGGGGGGGGTGCACGGCTGCCAGGCCATGGCGGACTGGGGCCGCACGGCTGCCAGGTTATGGCGGGCTGCTGCCCGGCGCACGTAGCCCGGTCCTGTCTGGCCTTGCCCGGCACTCTCCTGCGCCCGGCAGACAACCTGCCCTGGGTGACTTCCAATCGGTTGGGGGTGACTCACAGGCTGCGATCTGTGGGCTGGGGGCTGGCCTTAACCTTGGAAATGTTTTTTCGTTAATGAAAGAGTGGCCTTCCGTGGCCAATTGACCCGTCCCGGGGGGCACTTGGTGGGGGAGACGGGGGCACGACGGTTGCGGTTTGGGACAGGAAAGGCAAGCCGACAGGACAATATTGTTCAAGGCCAGCTGGCTGACCGGACGGGCGGCCGACCAGCGCCCAGAAGTGGTTATCCGCTGTCCGTTTTCAGCAATTGCTGAAAACGGACAAAACAGTGAAACCTGGGGAGCGACTGGCCTGACCTTGGGCGGAGACGTTCTTCGGGCCTCAAACCAGATGGCGTATTCGGAGTTGGGAACGAAATCGGTTTCGATGATATACTAAACACCACTTGGAGTGGGGAGATCAGGCACAAAGGCTTCCCCCTCCTTGATAAAATTGATCTTGGGAGTAACTCATGAAGCATCCGGAAATTTTCCTGTTACCTGCTTTAATGTTGGCTGATTATTTCCTCACCGTCTACTCCGCCATTCTGCTGGAAAGAAAATATCAGGATTTTTTTAAAGTTGACCAACATGAGCTAAATCCGGCCTTCCAAAACGCGATCGCGAACAAAAAATGGTTCAATACCAAGCACCTTTCCACCACAGTGCTGTTTACAGCGTCTTTTGTCTTTTTATTTGAAATTGATCTGCTGCCTGACGTCCTCGTTGAAGGAATCATGGGAGCCCTATTGATCATTTATGCCATTGTCGTCCGCAGGCACCTGATAAATATTCTGCTTGCCCGGTGGATCATCCGAAACCCCACGGATGTTTCTGGCGCAGTGACGATGAGCCATCGGTATTCCCTGAATTCCTCCTTGTTTTCGGGCATCGGCGATCTGCTGCTGATTGCCTTTTTGGTGATCTTCAACCCGACACCGTTCCTGGTCGGTAGTTTGATTGGG
>DAOQTN010000510.1:0-2463 GCA_035340555.1 Anaerolineaceae bacterium
CCCCAGCCTGTGGCTTGGGCGCCAATCTTGGTTCGGCCCGGCTCAGGTTCCGGGTCCCACATTCCAGTCTTCCCCGCGGCGGCGCCCTGCCGCCCATCCCTGTTCTGTTTTTCGGCCATTCAACCTTTCATTCCTCCCGTTCTCATCAATTCAGCACGGCCTCCATCAAGTCAGCCTTCCGCTCCCGGCCATTTTTCGATTATCCTTTTTTCGATTATCCTTTTTTCGAAAGGAGGTGCAGCATCCCTGCCAGCCAAAAGCATTAATGACCGTCAAACACCGGTCCCATGCCAGCAGGCTTGGGAAGCTGCCAGAAATATGATGAACAACACATCTGTTGATCCTTCTCCGGACGCCCTGCCACCCCAAAAGATGGCGGTTAAAGCTGAGGGGGTTGGGGTTCGTAAAGTCGGGGAATCTTTCCTCAACCTGCTGCTGCTCGGGATCCTGGCCGGTGCTTACGTGGCCCTGGGAGCTCTTTTTGCCACCACCGTATCCGCCGGGGCGACCGGGATCCTATCCTACGGCCTGACCCGACTGCTGATGGGACTGGCATTTTCCCTGGGATTGATCCTGGTAATCATCGGCGGGGCTGAACTGTTCACAGGCAATACCCTGATTGCCGTGGCCTGGGCCAGCGGCAAGGTCAGCACAGGGGGGTTGCTGCGCAACTGGGCCATCGTCTACCTGGGAAATTTCCTGGGATCCATCCTGATTGCGGCTCTGGTGATCTGGGGCCGCCAGTATGCTGCCGGCGGCGGCAGTGTGGGTTTGGCCATGCTGAGTATGGCCAATGCCAAACTGCACCTGTCTTTCTGGCAGGCAGTGTCCCTGGGGGTGCTCTGCAATCTGTTGGTTTGCTTGGGCGTCTGGCTGAGTTACGCCGGGCGCAGTGTGGCGGATAAAATCCTGGGGATTGTGTTTCCAATCACCGCCTTTGTGGCAGCCGGTTTTGAACACAGTGTAGCCAACATGTACTTCATCCCTTTGGGATTGTTCCTGAAACAGTTTGATCCGGCCTTCACCACCAGCACGGCGGTCCAGGCCGGTCTGGATCTGTCCAGCCTGACCTGGAGTAATTTTTTATGGGATAACCTGCTGCCGGTCACGCTGGGGAACATCATTGGCGGAGCGGTGATGGTGGGACTGGTTTACTGGGCGATTTACCTGCGGCGAAGGCCGGCAGGGCTTTGATGACAAAAGCCCCCCGCCGCGGTGACAGAGTACACTTCATCCCGATTTCATTCAATGATACAAAAGAATAGACACTCGCAATCCGGCAATGATTGGATCAAAACTCATGGTCACCAAAACCAATCTGGTTTCAACACTTCAAAACATCCCCTGGCTCATGGAACTCAAGCTCCCGCAGATTGAACGGCTGGCGGCGTTGGCACAGATTCAACATCTTGAGCAGAGCGAAGTGCTTTATAATGAAGGAGAGCGTGTGGGATGCCTGTACATTCTGCTGGAAGGTCAGATCTCCGTTGAAAATAACATTCCCGGCCAGGGCGCGGTGCGCATTTTGGTTGCCGAGGCACTTGAAATTGTGGGCTGGTCGGGCATGACGCCATTGGTGCGGTTGCGCAACAACAGCGCCCGGGCCCTGACCCCCGCCACCCTGCTTTGCTTTGACGAAGAAGGGCTGCGGAACTTGTGCGAGGAGGATCACCATATTGGTTATCTCTTCATGCGCCGGATCAGCAATCTGGTGGCCCGCTACCTCCTGACCACCCGGCTGCAGCTGACGGAAAAACTGGTCGAGCAAACTGAACGCCAACTGCCCCCCCTGGGTGGTGAATAACCCCCGCACCCGGGACCGGCACGGGGATAATTCGCACCAGAACGGTCAATATTGACTTAATTGATCTTGGAATTATAATTGAGCCACCATGCATGAACTTTCTGTCACCGAAAGCATCTTAAATATTGCCTCCCGCCATGCCGAGCAGGCGGAGGCCAGGGTTGTCACTGACATCCATATTGTTGTCGGCAAGCTTTCCAGTATTGTGGACGACTCGGTCCAGTTCTATTGGGATCTGATCAGCGAGGGGACGATTTGTGCCGGGGCCAAACTGCATTTTCAGCGGGTGCCGGCGCGGCTGGCCTGCCAGGACTGTGGGACCGAGTTTCAACTGGAGGCTGAGCTGATTCCCTGCCCCCACTGCGGCAGTGTGCACATCAAGGTGCTGACTGGCGAGGAATTCTGGTTGGACAGCATAGAAATCACCCGTTAATCAACTGTTAAACACCCGTTAAGGAGCTTGCATGTCTGCAATTCGCGTCCCTGTCATCGAAAAAATCTTCAACGCCAACGATCAGCTGGCGGCATTAAACCGGAAGCGGCTTGATGAAGCCGGTGTGTTTGCGATTAATTTGATGGCTTCCCCAGGGGCGGGCAAAACAACCCTGATCCTCAATACCATCCGGGCCCTGGCCCCGGAGATCCGGATTGGGGTCATT
>DAOQTN010000511.1:0-2455 GCA_035340555.1 Anaerolineaceae bacterium
CGTTGACCGGAGTTCGGGATATTTCCAACATTAATACCCCTCCGGAAGAACGCCTGCCCATCATCACCCACATCGGCCCTTATTCACCCCGGCTGGTACGCCAAGCCGTTCTGCGTGAACTGGAGCGCGGTGGTCAGGTTTTCTTTGTGCACAACCGGGTCCAGTCCATCCATGCCATGGAACGCCATTTGAACACGCTGGTACCCGAGGCCCGGGTGGGCATTGGCCATGGGCAGATGCATGAGGCTGATCTGGCCCGGGTGATGCATGATTTTACGCGCGGGGAGATTGATGTCCTGCTGTGTACTTCCATCATTGAATCTGGTCTGGATATTCCCAATGCCAACACCTTGATTGTGGACCGGGGGGACGCTTTTGGCTTGGCCCAACTCTATCAACTGCGGGGGCGGGTGGGGCGCGGAGCCCAGCGGGCATACGCCTATTTTTTCCGCCACCGCCGCAAACCACCCACGCCTGAGGGACAGGAGCGCCTCGAGGTTATTGCCGAAAACACGCAACTCGGTGCCGGTTATTCCATTGCCATGCGTGACCTTGAAATGCGCGGCGCTGGTGAGTTGTTGGGGATGCGTCAACACGGTTACATCGCCAGCGTTGGATTTCATTTGTACACCCGCTTGCTAGCTCAAGCCGTGCGCCAGATGCGGGCGGTCTCAGGCCTGCCGGCACCGGAAAACCGCCTGCCGGACGCGACGGAAGTGCGGATGGCCATTACAGTGGATTTGCCGCTATCCGTGGGCATCCCGCTGGACTATGTCCCGGACCAACAACAACGCCTCAACCTGTATCGCCGGATCGCCGACTTGCAAACGGAAGATGATGTGAATGCGCTGCGGGAAGAATTTATTGATCGTTTTGGCCCACTGCCGGAATCGGTGGAAAATCTATTCTTCCAGATGCGCATCAAGCTGCGGGCTTATCTGGCCGGCCTGAATCTGGTGGCGGTGGAGGGGGATCAAATGGTGCTGCGCTTCCCACCACAGCCGGAAGGATCGCCACCGCGCCGCCTGCCACCCCTCGGCCCCACGGTTCGCGCCGGCAAAAACGCCTACTGGTTATCCATGGCCGTGCCGGACTGGCGTGCGAGCCTCCTGGAAGCCCTTTCTGCTATAATTCAAACTGTCGAGTTTTGATCGGCCAACAGCCGGATGGACACTGGGCTCTTGACCGGGATTTGAGGCTGAGGTATGACCAAAATCTTGATTGTTGAAGACGAACTTGAGCTGGCTAAAATATTACGTGCCTATCTCGAAAAAGCCGGCTTCACGGTGACCATGGCCACCCGGGGCGACGCCGGTTTGCAGGCCTGGGAACATGAAACCCCGGATCTGGTGCTGCTTGATCTCAATTTGCCCGGCCTGGATGGTCTGGATGTCGCCCGCTCCATTCGCCGCAAATCTGAGACGCCCTTGATCATGGTGACGGCCCGGGCGGAAGAGGCGGACCGTTTGATTGGACTGGAACTGGGGGCGGATGATTATATTGTCAAACCATTTTCACCGCGTGAAGTTGTGGCCCGGGTTCGGGCGGTGCTGCGGCGTTCTGATCGCGGGGATGCCAGTGCGGCGCAAAGCAAGATAATGCGTATAGCAAACATTGAGATTGATCTGGCTGCCCATCTGGTTCAGCGTGATGGACAACCGGTTGACCTGACACCCACTGAATTTAACCTGCTGTCCGCCCTGGCGGCCCAGCCCGGACGGGTTTTTTCCCGACTGCAGTTGCTGGAAGCTGCCCAGGGGGTGGCCTATGAGGGGTATGAGCGCAGTATTGATGCCCATATCAAAAATTTACGCGCCAAGCTGGAAGTTGAACCACGCAACCCGCGCTATATTGAAACGGTCTTTGGCGTGGGATATCGCTTCCGTAAAACTGATGAACCCGGATCTGGCTGAGTGCTTTGAGGTTTCCCATGCGTCGAAAATTCATTCTCTCGCTTGTGTTGGTTGCCCTGGCCGCAATTGCCAGTGTGGTGATTTTCGTCCGTCTGGATTCACGCCAGCAGGTCCAAACCTACCTCCTGCGCGGTGGGTTTGCGGGCCTGGAGGAAACTGTCTCCGCCCTGGAAGATTATTTTACCACCCAGGGAACCTGGCAGGGAGCAGAGAGCCTGCTGGCTGCCGGAGATGGCCCGACTGCGGGTCATGGACCGGGGGGCAACAGCGGTCACGGCGGAGGGAACCAGCGTCTGCGTCTGGCGGATGAGCAGGGAACGGTGGTGGTGGATACCTTTGGCGAGACCGAAGGGCAAACCCTTGCTCCAGTTGACCTTGAGGGCGGGATTGCCCTGACGGACGCCCGGGGAAACCCGGTGGGGTATCTATTGCCGGCCACCGGTTCGTTTTACCGGCAGGGGGACGAACTGCCGTTGATCGAGCGCCTCAATGATGCCGCTTTGCGGGCCGGTTTGGTGGGGGTGGGAATTGCCCTGTTGATG
>DAOQTN010000512.1:0-2452 GCA_035340555.1 Anaerolineaceae bacterium
TGCCAGTCGGGGCGCTGGGATTGGGCCTCTCGAGCCCTCTCAATGAGGGTAGCACCGCATTAAAAAACTCCAACCTAAGGTTGGAGTTTTTGCCAGTCGGGGCGCTGGGATTTGAACCCAGGGCCTCTTGCACCCCATGCAAGCGCGCTAGCCGGGCTGCGCTACGCCCCGAATTGGACAAGCGCTATTATACCGCAAATCTCCCCCTTGGGAAGGGGGAGATTCTTTTTTACCCTAATTGACTGCGGTACTGCGTAAGATCCTCCTGGGGTTGGGGATATTTCATCTTGAGTGCGCGCAGTGTTTCCACCAGCACATCGGCTACCACCAGGTTCCGGTACCAGTTCCGGTTGGCTGGCACAATATACCACGGTGCCCAGGGCGTGCTGGTCCGTTCCAGCACCGTCTCAAAGGCCTTCATGTAATCATTCCAGAGTTTCCGCTCTTCCAGGTCGCCCGGGTTGAACTTCCAGCGTTTTTCGGGCACATCAATCCGTTCCAGCAGCCGCTCACGTTGCTCATCCTTATCAATATGCAGATAAAACTTCACAATGGTTGTGCCTTCTTCAACCAGCATTTTTTCAAACGCATTGATCTGCTCGTACCGCTTCTTCCAGACTTCCTCTGGTACCAGCCCATGCACCCGCACCACCAGCACATCTTCATAATGGCTGCGGTTGAAGATCACCAGTTCGCCTCTCCCCGGCACCTGTTGATGCACCCGCCACAGGTAATCGTGTGCCAGCTCGGTTGCCGTCGGCGCTTTGAAGTTCGCCACCCGCACCCCCTGCGGGTTGACTCGCCCGAATACCGCCCGCACCGTTCCATCCTTCCCGCCCGTATCCATCGCCTGGAACACAATCAACACCTTGTGTTTGCCTTCAGCAAACATCACCTCTTGCAGTTCGCCCAGTTCAGCCGCCAGTTTTTCAAACCGGGGCAGGGCATCGTCCTTCGACCCCTTAAACTGGGATGTTTCCGAGGCATCCCACGCATCCAGCTCAATTTTTTGATCCGGTTTAACCCGATAGTGATCCATGGTTTTCCTCCGTACGCTTTTTCTTATCCGGGCACCCGCCCCCAGCCATAAAACGTGGGGACGTATAACACGCGCTGCCCGGTTTTCCAGGCCGTTGCATCTATTTTACGCCAGTTTTCCAATTCACTTGCCGATGCCAGCCCATCCAAATCATGCTGCAGGGTTTGCCACTCCAGCGCTTGCTCGGCTTCTTCAGGCGGCTCGGCCCACCAACCGCCCAGCACTCCCACTTGAATATCCACCAAACCGGCCTCATGCAGCCACCCGGACAGCTTCCGCCCGGCCAGCGGGTCTGCGCCTTGCCGGGCCAGCCCCTGCGCCTGCCGCCGTCCCATCTCATCCAGCGGCGGCGGATAATCCACCCGCCCGCCGTAATCCGGCTCTGCCAGCGCCAGCACCGCCCCGCCCGCGCGGGTAACGCGCCGCATCTCTTGCAGCGTTGCAACCGGGTTCGCCACCCACAGCAGCAGAAAATGACACAGGCTCAAATCAAAACAGTGGGCTGCATACGGCAGTGCTCCGGCATCCGCCTGCTGCAGCCGCGCAAAACCAGCCTGTCCCTGCGATTCTACCAACGCAGGACGGTCAAGATCCACCCCCAGAACCTGTCCGTTCCATCCGGCAAAATCAGCCAGCACTGCCCCAGACCCGCAGCCCACTTCCAGCACCCGCCGCGCCGATTCCAATCCGGCAAGCCCGTAAAGATACTGACGCAGCTGCGCCGTCCACCGGGCTTGCTGTTGGCATCGCCGGGCCGGCGGGGGTGGGGTCATTCTGGTCGGGCGTTCTTCCAGATCGTTTCCCATGAATCGGTTAGCAGGTTGCCCATCACCGTCAAGATGCCCTGCCCGGGCAGCACATCGCCATCCGGTTCCACATACAGCCACGCCCGGCCAGCGCCTTCAGACCGCTCACCGGCTTCGGCCAGTTCCACTGCTACCGGATTCAGACTGGAGTAGGGCGTTGGCAGGTCCCAGACCAGCTTGAAACCCCGCTCGGCGGCTGCCTGTGCGGCATCTTTCAAGGCGGCATTCAGGCTGGCCTCACTGGCGCTCAGTGATACTGAGCCCACTTCCAATTTGGCCAGTTCATCCAGTGTTTCGGTCAGGCGTGCCGCATTGTGGGGCGTCAGCGTGATATGAACTGTGGTGTAAATATCCTCAGCCAGAACATCACGGATTGATTCCCAACACTGCTCATCGTCTTGCAGCACTATCATCAAATGATCCAGCCCGGCATTCAGCAGGCTGTGCAGATAGTCCGTCTCTGCCAGTCGCAGCCCGTCTGTCAGCAGTCCGGTAACCTGTCCCTGCTTTTCTGCATAGGCGATCAATTCGGGCAGGTCAGGTCGCAAGGTTGGTTCGCCGCCGGTGAAAACAATGTGCGGAATGCCCGCCTGCCAGGCCTTTTGCA
>DAOQTN010000513.1:0-2451 GCA_035340555.1 Anaerolineaceae bacterium
TGTTCAAATTAATCATCAAACCGAACAAGAGCTGCATAATAAAATTGATCCGCATCGCCGGGGGGCTTCCGGGCTAGCGGATATCATCCTGGGTGGACAAGATGGCCTGGTCAATGTACTCGGGGTCATTTTAGGTGTCGCGGCTGCATCCAGTGATCCGCGATTGGTTATTGTGGCGGGCCTGGCGGCGACCTTTGCAGAATCAGTTTCAATGGGCGCGGTGGCCTTTACCTCCACACTGGCCGAGGCCGATTATTACGACAGCGAACACGCTCGCGAGATGCGGCACATTGAGCAGGCTCCCCGGCTTGAGCGGGATGAAGTTCGACAAATTTACGCCCGCAAGGGTTTCCAGGGGGAACTGCTGGATCATATTGTTGATACCATCACAGCCACTCCGGATGTCTGGGTAGCCGTGATGATGGCAGAAGAGCATCAACTCACGCCGGTTGATCGCAAGCAGGCATGGAAAGCTGCCCTGGTGGTCGGTTTTTCTGCCATAATTGGTTCCCTGGTCCCTTTGATACCATTTATATTCTTTGATATTGCCACAAGCATGTGGACTTCAGTTGTCCTGACAGCGCTTGTGTTATTTGGCGTGGGTTTCTATAAGGCTAAAGTGACGGTGGGACGCCCGGCCCGAAGCGGGTTGGAAATGGCTGTAATTGGAACATTGAGCGCCCTGGTTGGGTATGCAGTAGGTGCGCTAATGAAGGTTCCGCCAACACCCTAATTTTTCTTCACTGTCAGGGGGGACGGTCACTAATTTTGGATTATGTTGATATGCGGGTACAGGACTTCCATCCTGTACCCGCAACATTTAGCCAACCCTAATAACGCTATGGGTTAGCCTGATCAACCAGGGTTTGCAGGGCTGTTTTGACCGCAGAAAATTCCAGCCCCTGTCCGGTGACATAATCTTTGATGATTGTGCTTGCAGCAGGCATCGGACTGCCCAACACCTGTTCAATATCTGAAGAATTAACACCCCAATCCAAAAGGTTCTGGAAAGTTGTTTTTCCGGTAATCGTTCGATCTGGAGGAGCATGCACGGTCTCCACTGGGGTCGGTGTCACCTGAGGCACAACTAACGTTGCCAAAGGTGTTGCAATTACCGGGGCGGCTATATTCAGATCAACGCTGTGAGATTCAAGGTAAGTCAGTTGATCTGGCGTCAGATGGCCTTGAGATTTGAGTATCTCGACAGCCTCAACCGTCAAATAGGTTTCTTCGGTCGGTTCATAAGGCAGCCCTTTGTATCGGGCGACAAATAAACGGACCGAAGCGGTGCCAATTTCGGTTTCCAGATTGCCATAAAGCGATTCCAGAGATTTCAAACTAAAGCTTGCCGGGTCATTGGCGGGTAAATGGAAAGCGGCCTGCAGAGCTTCAATCGGAATATCAAATAATTCGCCGACATCACCAAAGGAATAGGATCCTCGAATATCGGCCGGGTTATACTGCCCGGCCAGTTCGCCATCCTGATAGGTGGCCGGAACCTTGTTGGTTTCTGTGGTCCACCATCCCAACCAAGTTGTAATCACAATACCACCAAACAGGACGATAAAGATGACCAGCGCCATTGGTTTTGAGGTGATCTTCATGTTACTTTCCTCCGGCCACGAAATCAACGGTTCCGGACACCGGGCAGTGTGCCTCAGATGTACATTCCATGCAAGAGATGCATTGGTGATCGCGAATAATGGTTTTCTCACTGACTTTGATGTTCATCGGGCAGGTGATGTCACAGGCGCCATCATTCCGGCATAATCCAGGTACGCGCCGCAAGCGGAAAATTCGGAATAAGTTGAAAATTCCCAGTACCGCCCCATAGGGGCAGGCGTATTTGCACCAGGGCCGCTCAACAAACAGGGAAAGTGCCGCGGTAAGCCCGAGCAGAATGGCTCCACCGATGGCGACTTCATCTGACCAGAAATTAAAGAGCGTGAAATATGGGTCAAACTGGGCAAATATCAGTGTGCTGGTTGCGGCAGTCATGTAAATGACCCAGGTCAGTACCAGGTAACGAGCATAACGCAGCACACGATCAAGCCCGGCAGGTACAAAATGGTTGTAGCGGCGCTTAAAAATCTTCTTACCCAATTTCCCCACCCACTCCTGGAAGGTGCCAAAGGGACAAACCCAGCCACAGAACACCGGGCCAAACAGCAATGCCAGCAGGAACCCCAGGCTCATTAAGATAAAGGATGATTCATGCAGCTTTTTGACAAAAGTGCCATCGGTCACATACTGGTAGATGGTCACCACGCCGCCGAATGGGCAAAGGGCATGTAATGAGGCACTGGAGAGAAACCCAATTCCCTGACCACTTTCAGCCAGTGTATGATTGACCGCAATCAGGGCAATCAGGCCAAAGAAGAAAATCTGCACCAAAGATCGAATCCAGATGCGGCGGCGGGTGAACTTTTTCCAGGTACTTGAGAGGTTCAT
>DAOQTN010000514.1:0-2447 GCA_035340555.1 Anaerolineaceae bacterium
TGGCCAAGGAGGTCAAGGTGGCGATCATCCAGTCGCTGACCGGCAGCCCGGCCTACTATCCGCTGAACTACAATTCCCCGGCGGTGGACCTGGGCGCGGCGGAGCACTGCCCGCCGGCCGATCAACCCGGCAACACGCGCCCGGTGGACGGCGACCGGGACGGCCTGGCTGAGTGCGATGCCGGGTCCCATGAAGCCAGCTACGGCCCGGTGGACCTGGCCCTGTCCAACAACACCATCCCCGAGAACCAGCCGGCCGGAACCCTGGTCGGGGTGCTCACCACCACCGATGCGTATCCGGGCAGCACCTTCACCTACACCCTGGTTTCGGGGACGGGGGATGCGGATAACGCCCGCTTCAGCATCAGCACCGACCAGCTGCTCAGCGCCGAGCCCTTCGACTTTGAGACGGGGGCCAGCTTCTCCGTGCGCATCCGCACCACGGACAACGGCGGCCTGTGGCTCGAGGAGCCCTTCACCATCACGGTGAGCGACGGCAATGACGGGCCAACCATCGAGCTCACCAACACCCTCACCAGCCTGGGCGAGGACGCCGACACCACCGCGCCCCTCCATGTGGCCGACATCGTGGTCAGCGATGACGGGGTGGGCACCAACATCCTCAGCCTCGCCGGGACGGACGCGGCGCTCTTCGAAATCTCGGGCACCAATCTTTTCCTCAAGGCCGGCGCGCTGCTGGACTTCGAACTCAACCCCACCCTGGACGTGACGGTGGCGGTCGATGACAGCAGCTTCGGCTCCACCCCCGATGACAGCGCCGACCTGGCCATTGCCATCGGCGATGTCAACGAAGCGCCCGCCGTCGAGCTCGTCAACACCCTCGCCAGCCTGCCGGAAAACACCGACACCACCTCACCCATCCGGGTGGCCGACATCCTGGTCACCGATGACGCGCTGGGCACCAACACCCTCAGCCTCGCCGGAGACGACGCGGCGCTCTTCGAAATTTCCGGCACCAATCTTTTCCTCAAGGCGGGCACGGTGCTGGACTTCGAACTCAACCCCACCCTGGACGTGACGGTGGCGGTGGATGACAGCACGATTGGCGCCACCCCCGACGCCAGCGCCGCCCTGGCACTGGCCATCGATGATGTCAACGAAGCGCCCACCATCGAGCTCACCAACACCCTCACCAGCCTGCCGGAAAACACCGACACCACCTCACCCATCCGGGTGGCCGACATCCTGGTCACCGATGACGCGCTGGGCACCAACACCCTCAGCCTCGCCGGAGACGACGCGGCGCTCTTCGAAATTTCCGGCACCAATCTTTTCCTCAAGGCGGGCACGGTGCTGGACTTCGAACTCAACCCCACCCTGGACGTGACGGTGGCGGTGGATGACAGCACGATCGGCGCCACCCCCGATGACAGCGCCGACCTGGCGATTACCATCACCGATGTTGACGATTTCGCCCCAACCGTCCTGTCCATCACCCGGCTGGACGCGAACCCGACCAGCGCGGCGAGTGTGGATTACGCGGTCGTCTTCTCCGAGCCGGTGACCGGCGTGGCCGAAAACGACTTCACCCTCACCTTCACCGGGCTGAACGACCCGCTGGTCCTGGTCGTCTCCGGCAGCGGTGACAATTATGTCGTCACCGTGGACACCGGCTCGGGCAACGGCACGCTGCGCCTGGATCTGCCCGAGGCGGCCACCATCACCGACCTGGCCGGCAATCCCCTGACCGCTCTGCCCTACGAAAGCGGTGAGACCTACACGGTGATCAAGACCGCCCGGCTCTTCCTGATGTTGATCCTGCGCTGATCCTGCACGGCCCCCCACCGGGCCGCCTGCAGCTACAACCCCGGGCCTGGCTGGCCCACCCAGCCGCCACCCGGGACCACCCGGCACCTCTGGCACCCCAGTGCAGGAGGTGCCGGCATTTGCCAGCCAGATCGCCCGGCCTCAAGCAGGCCTCCACCCGGGCAGCCCCCCACTGGGCCGGGCGGCTGGCGCGTTAATCCAGCCGGCCGGCACGGTCCGCCGGTCCGGCCGGCACGGTTCTCCGGGGGAACTCCCCCGTGGGGGGCGTGATCCGATTAAAACTGGAGCAGTATGACGGTGTGGATCAGGCAGCCCAGGCCCACCAGGACCCAGAACAACGGTTTGCGGGTTTTGTGGCGAAACACCAGCATCCCGGCCAGAGCGCCAAAAGCGCCGCCCAGCAGCGCCTGGGTCAGCAGGACCCGCTCGGAGATGCGCCAGAGATTGGCCCGGGCCCGGTATTTATCCACCCCCCAGGTAATGAAGGTGATCAGTGAAAAAATGGCATAGAAGATGTGCATGGCGCCTATTGTATCACCAGAAGGAGCAGTATCTGCAAGATAACATCTATCTATCTTTATCTTTACAAAACTTATTTTATATATATAATGGGTGGCATGAGAGTCAGCATTGGACAGGCCGCAAAGGAGTTGGGTGTCT
>DAOQTN010000515.1:0-2446 GCA_035340555.1 Anaerolineaceae bacterium
GATTGGCAAATTTGGTGAAAACTGGCATGATAAGGTCAATATGGTCTGGATGTGGGCGCGGTTGCACTCCCGCACCACGCGCCTGGGGACCTTTAGGGGCGGTTTCCAGGTCTTTGCCAACAAATTTGCTGCCAAAATCGAAGAAGCCGGAGTTACCATTCATTACAATACCCGCGTCAGTTCGCTCAAGCGCCAGGAGAACGGACAAATAGCCGTTAGCTTTGTGAACGGAGCGTCAGAAACCTTTGATCAGGCGTTGGTGACGCTTTCGCCTGGTATGATGGCGAAGATGGCACCGGATTTGCCCCCTGAGTACCTTGCGGGTTTACTGAATCTGAAGAGCATGGGGGCAGTGGTGATGACAGTCTCCATCAAGCATCCCCTTTCTCCTGAGGGGTACTACTGGTACAACATCCCCAAGCAAGCTGGCTATCCTTTCCTTTCGTTGGTCGAACACACCAACTTCCTCAAGCCGGAGTATTTCGGCGGTGAGCACATCCTCTATATTGGCGACTACCTCGAAACCGACCACCCTAATTTCAACAAAAGCGATGACGAACTGGCGGATGAGTTCCTGCCGCACCTGGTAAAGATCAATCCTGACTTCAATCGGGATTGGGTAAACAAAATCTGGGTCTCCAAGACAGCCTATGCCCAACCTATCCCGCTTCCAAACCATTCCGCTAATATCCCAGCGATTAAGACCCCCATACCAGGTCTGTTTTTTGCCAGTATGAGCCAGGTATATCCATGGGATCGCGGCACGAACTTTGCGGTGGAAATTGGTCGCAGGGCCGCAAAAATGATGCTGCTTGAGAAACACGCGGGCGGCGTGTAGCATTCCGAATGTTAAAGCCCTGATTCCAAAACGGGAATCACTATCCTTTTATTTTGGCAATTTCTGGTGTCTTTTTGTGTGGGATTCCAGCTCCCATCCGTTGGAGAATTCTTATAAAATTAGTATAATAATCCCATATATGGGGGTTATGGAAGGGTAGTTTTCCTGTCAATTAGTGTTTGGCTTGATTCTTCCAAAGCTGGGAATTGGCTGGGTTGGGAAAGAAAAAATCGAAAAGATTCTCATTCTTAAAGAATCGTTAATTTTTAAGACAAAAAGTAATGGAACCCTATTTTTGGATGGTAGAATCGTTCTACTCAATGAGCAAGACAATTTAGGAAAGCTCAACCGTGATGCGTTTTTAGAGGAAATCGAATCGCTCGTTTCAACATCGATAAATCATCACCCCTCACAGGAAGTAAGAAGGGAGAATGCACAATGAATGCTCAACAGGCGTGGCAGGCAACAATCGGACAATTACAGATGGACCTTTCGAAGGCAACCTTTGATACCTGGGTCAGGAACACTCAGCTGATCTCCTACGAGGAAGAATCAGGAACGTTTGCCCTTGGTGCCAGCAATGCCTACGCTTGTGATTGGCTCGAAAGCCGCCTGAAGAGCATCGTTACGAACAAACTCTCGGGGATGATGGCGCGCCAGGTAAATGTTGAGTTTAAAGTTTGGTCTGCTCCTGCTCCGGTGATGGAAGAGGAAAGCGTGCGGGCTCCCAAGCGCGTCGAAGCAGTGGAAAGCAACACCTTCGACACGCATCTGAATCCGCGTTACCGCTTCGATAACTTTGTGGTCGGTGCGGCAAACCGCCTGGCCCAGGCTGCCAGCCTGGCAGTAGCCGAGAATCCAGCCCGGGCTTACAACCCGCTCTTCATCTACAGCGGCGTTGGACTGGGCAAAACCCACATCCTGCACGCGATCGGCAACGAGGTCGTCAAGCAGGGAAAAGTCGTGCTTTATGTCTCTTCTGAGGAATTCACCAACGACCTGATCGATGCCATTCGCCATAAGACAACCCCGGCATTCCGCGAAAAATACCGCCAGGTGGATGTGCTCCTGATCGATGATATTCAGTTCATCGCCGGCAAAGACACCACCCAGGAAGAGTTTTTTCACACCTTTAACGCCCTGCACGGGCAGAACAAACAAATCGTGATCACCTCTGACCGCTCGCCCAAGGCGATGGCCACCCTCGAGGAACGCCTTCGTTCCCGTTTCGAGTGGGGGCTCACGGTGGATATGCAAGCGCCGGATTATGAGATGCGCCTTGCCATCCTGCGCAGCAAAGCCGAGAAAGCCGGCAGGGATATTTCCCAGGATGTCCTGGAGACGATTGCGCGCGCTATACCCACCAATGTACGGGAGCTTGAGGGCGCCTGGAACCGTGTGAACGCTTATGCCGATCTGAGCGGACAGAAACTGACGTTGGACCTGGCAAAGCATGCCCTCGCGGATTACTTACCGCAGAAAACCAGCCTGACTCCGGCTTACGTGGTGGATGTCGTGGCAGATTTCTTTGGCACTACCAAAGAGAACCTCACCAGCAAGAATCGCTCGCGCGATGTGGCGCTGCCCCGGCAGGTAGCCATGTACTTA
>DAOQTN010000516.1:0-2440 GCA_035340555.1 Anaerolineaceae bacterium
TTGTATTAATTCTAAAAGCTTTCAAATTCAGACTAATGAATATCATGAATGGGGTGTTTACCCTATCGTTGACCAAGGGAAAAACCTCATTGCAGGGTATTCTGACAGGATCGACAAACTACTTAAGTGTCCACCAGGGGGATTAATTGTCTTTGGAGACCATACCTGTATTGTGAAGTATGTTGATTTTGATTTTGTAGTAGGGGCCGATGGAACTCAGATTTTAACAGCAACACCAGGGCAAATATTACAATTTCATGCTTATCAACTTGTACTTTCAGGAGTTCTTCCAACTGGATACAATCGGCACTTTAAATATTTAAGAGATAGAACTTTTTTTGCGCCTATAGAAAACGAACAACGGGCTATCACGTCGATACTTGCTGACATGGATGCCGAAATTTCTGCGCTGGAAGCCCAGCGCGCCAAGGTGCAGGCCCTCAAGCAGGGCATGCTGCAAGAACTGCTCACCGGCCGCACCCGGTTGGTGTAAGCCACCCCACCGCCCGCCACCCCCCTATTTGATTGAAGGATGATGCCCATGATCGCCATTGGCCAGATTGAGCGCCTCGCCCAAAACCGCGTGGTCCAATTTTTCAAGCAAGAACTGGGCTACCGCTACCTGGGCAACTGGGAAAGTCGCCCCAACAACAGCAACATTGAGCCCGACCTGCTGCGCGCCTGGCTGCAGCGCCAGGGGCACGGCGAGCCGGTGATCAAAAAGGTGCTGGAGCAGCTCCGCAAAGCGCGCGAAGTGCACGGCAGCCGCAGCCTCTACGATGCCAACCGGGATGTGTATGGCCTGCTGCGCTACGGCGTGAAGGTGCGGCCCGAGATTGGCGAACATCACGAAACCATCTGGCTGGTGGACTGGGAGCACCCCGGGAATAATGACTTTGCAATTGCCGAAGAGGTGACCATTCTGGGCCAGCATACCAAACGCCCCGATATCGTCCTCTATGTCAACGGTTTGGCGCTGGCGGTGCTGGAGCTCAAACGCTCCACCGTCAACGTCAGCGAGGGCATCCGGCAGAACCTGGACAACCAGACCCCCACCTTCATCCGGGACTTCTTCGCCACCATCCAACTGGTGCTGGCCGGCAATGAAACCGAGGGCCTGCGCTACGGGGTGATTGAAACGCCTGAAAAGTATTTCATGACCTGGCGGGATGACTGCGAGATTGCCAACCCGCTGCACCGCGGGTTGTTTCAGCTTTGCCGCAAACCCCGCCTGCTTGAGATCATCCATGATTTCATCGCCTTTGACGCCGGCACCAAGAAGTCTTGCCGGCACAACCAGTATTTTGGTGTCCGGGCCGCCCAGGAACATATCCGCCGCCACCAGGGGGGCATCATCTGGCACACCCAGGGCTCGGGCAAAAGCTTGACCATGACCTGGCTGGCCCGCTGGATCCGGGAACACATCACCGATGCCCGCGTCCTGATCATCACTGACCGGGTTGAACTGGACGAGCAGATTGAAAAAGTCTTCAAAGGGGTCAACGAAGCCATCTACCGGACTCGAAGTGGGGCCGATCTAATCGACGTGCTCAATGCCAGCCAAGAGTGGCTGATCTGCTCGCTGGTTCACAAATTCCAGGCTGACGCCGAAGGGGATGTGGAGGACTACATTCAGGATCTGCGCAGCCATCTGCCGCGCGACTTTGCCCCCAAAGGATGTCTTTTTGTCTTCGTGGATGAATGTCACCGCACCCAGTCAGGCAAGCTGCACCAAGCCATGAAGAAGCTGCTGCCAGGGGCTGTATTCATCGGCTTTACCGGCACGCCGCTGCTGCGCGCCGACAAGGTGCAGAGCATTGAAATCTTTGGCCCCTACATCCATACCTATAAGTATGACGAAGCTGTCAAAGATGGTGTGGTGCTCGATCTGCGTTATGAAGCGCGGGATATTGACCAGACCATTACTTCACAAGGCCGGATTGACCAATGGTTTGAAGCCAAAACCCGCGGCCTGAGCGATTACGCCCGGGCCCGGCTCAAAGCCCGTTGGGGGACCATCAAAGAATTGCTCAGTTCGCAGACCCGGCTGGAAAAGATTGTCGCCGATATCTTGCTGGATATGGAAACCCGTCCGCGCCTGCTGGATGGTCACGGCAATGCCATTCTGGTCTCCGATAGCATCTACAACGCCTGCCGCTTTTATGAGATGTTCCAAAAGTCCGACCTGGCCGGACGCTGCGCCATTGTGACCTCCTACCGCCCCACTGTGGCTGTGATCCGGGGAGAAACCAGCGGCGAAGGCGAGACCGAAGAACTGCTGAAATATCACACCTACCGCCGCATGATTGCGGCCCGCTTGGGCATTTCCGAGGACGCGGTCAACGAGAGCAGCATTGATGCTTTTGAATTGGAGGTGAAGCGGCGGTTCATCCACGAACCCGGGCAAATGCGTCTGTTGATTGTGGTGGACAAGCTGCTC
>DAOQTN010000517.1:0-2433 GCA_035340555.1 Anaerolineaceae bacterium
TCATGGGCACCTACGATAACACCAGTTACCCGGGTGCCAACTGGTATGTGGACCTGCCCGCCCTGGCGGCAGGCACACAAGTTGAGTACCAGCTGTTCGTGCACGGCACTGACAGCGTGGATTATGGATTCAGCGGGTTCAACTGGAACTATGTGGTTCAGAATCTGCCGAACACCGTTTACGTCGACGCAGCCTGGGCGGCAACCGCACCGGGCGCAGATCCGGATGATGTGGGTCCGGCAACCAATTTCGGCGGCGATGCCTTTGCCACCATCCAGGACGCCATCAATGGTGTGGCGGCCGGTGGGACCATTCACATTGCCGGCGGAACCTACGTCGAAACCTTGACGGTCACCAACAAGCAGATCAGCTTTATTGGCGCTACGGATGGCAGCGGCGATCCCCTGCCCACCATCCAGGGGTCGCTGTCCATCGATCTGCCCGGAGCCGATGACAACTGGGTCATCCAAAACCTCAACTTCACGCCGAGCAGTACCACTGGCACGCTGCTCACTCTGAAAAATGTGCATAACGTCGGCGTGACCAACTGCACCTTTGACGGGGCCGGACGGTTTCTGCAGACCCCCAGCGTGGTCGGGGTTAATCTGATCTCTGGGCCCAATGGCAATGACCATGTGACCATTGCAAATTCCGAATTTAAAAATGGTCTCTATGTTGCCATCCAGGGCTATGTGAACTACCTGACAGTGAGCGAAGCCACGATTGAGAACGTCAAAAGCGGGATCAATCATATTGGCGGCGGGGGCAATCTGGTGGTCGAAAACAGCGCCATCAGTGTGATTGCCCAAGCTGCCGCGAGTGATACCTACGGCATTCGTTTTGCCAACACAACAGCCACTCAAAACATGTCCGTCACCGGCACCACCATCACCGTTGATAAAAACGGCCAGATTGCGGATCCGGGTACCTATCACAGCGCCATCATCCTCCGGACCGGGGCGGCGGGCGTGCTGGAAGTTGAAAATTCTTCCATCAGCGGCGAGGTGGTCAACCTGTCGACCACAACCCTGAATGCCTCCGGTAACTGGTGGGGTACGGCGGTGCCGGCCGAGGTCAAAGCTTGGGCCAACGGCGGCAGCCTGGTAGACTACACCCCCTGGCTGAATTCCGGCACAGATACGATCATCACCGCCTCTGGCGCAGGGTTCCAGGGCGATTTCTCCTACCTGAACGTGGACGATGACAGCCCGCAGACCGGGGTCATCGGCCGCATCCAGGAAGCCATCGATCTGGTCTCCGGCAGCACCGTGAACGTGGCCGCCGGCCGCTACGATGAGCGGATCAACATCACCAAGAAGCTGACCCTGTTGGGGGCAACCGCGGATCAAAGCAAGAAGGATTACGTCCCGCCAGCCGGGTACGCCTATGATCCAGCCGTGGAAACCATCATCCAGCCCTCTGATGACGTGGACGTCTCCGTCGTGCGCATTGGGGCGGATGAGGTCGTGGTGAACGGCATCGTTGTGGCCCATACCGGCATTTTGACCGCCGGCAACATGAAAAACCTGGTGGAATTCACGCACACCGTGGCCTTCCCGGTGGGCTCACAGCTGATCAACAGCGTGGTCGGCCCCCTGACCGGCCCCACTCAGGACGGCACCTTGGGTCGTTTCGGTGTTGTCGCCCCGGGCCCCAGCACCACCAGCGGCAGCAAGACCCGCATCCTGACCATCAGCGACAACTACATCTACAACTGCCTGGGTAACGGCGGTGGGTTGGCCATTATTGGCGCCATGGACACCGGTGACGAACTTAATGCCGGGAGCCAGATCGTCAACAACACCATCACCGGCAACCACCGCTCCGGCATTGAGATTGCCGGTGAAATCAGCGGTACGGCAGACACCCCGGTCTTGATTGCCAACAATACCATCACGGACAACGGCGCCACCAATGCGGGAGACGATCCTGCCAATCTCAAATTTGGCAACGGCATCGCCTTCATCCGGATTGGTTCCGACCGGACCAACGGTGAACCGTACGGTCTGCCCAGCCATGTCCTCCTTCTCAACAACCTCATCGCAGGCAATGAGAAAAACGGCATTTACATGGGCCCGCAGGCCGAAAACATCACCATTGCCGGCAACACGATCCAGAACAACGGGGCGCTCGGCGCGCCGTATCTGGCCTGGGATGGGATTCAGATTGACCTGACCGAGTTGTACTACGGGGCCAATCCCGCCATCACCAGCGTGCTGCAGAACATCGTGGTCACCGGGAACAACATCCTTGGCAACGGTGGACTGGGCGTCAATGTCATCGGTGGTGAACCCGACAACGGGCCCATCAATGCGGCCCAGAACTGGTGGGGCATCGCCACCTCGGCCGGCGTGGCCGCCCAGGTCAGCCCCTATGTGAACTACTGCCCCTGGCTGGATGCCCTGGCCCCGGGTGGGGTTGCCATCAACCCCG
>DAOQTN010000518.1:0-2424 GCA_035340555.1 Anaerolineaceae bacterium
ATCCTGGTGATTGCTCTGTTTCTGCTGACTGCCGCAGCCTGCGGCGGCGATGATTATGAGGCCGAGACCGAAACCGAGGTCGAAGAGACCGAGACGATTGACGCTGAAACCGAAGAGGCCGAAGCGGAGGAAGGCGAGGCGGAAGACACCTCTGATGATTCCACTGTGTCGGTGGACACGGCCGCCTGTGATGCCTTTTTGGCAGACTTCTTTGTTGAGGATGATTACTCGAGCGGCGACGACTCGGAAGATGGCGAAGACGAGGGGGAAGATGAGGAAGAGGACGGTGAGGACGAGGGCGAGGATGGCGAGGATGATGACGAAATCATCCTGGTCACCTATCAGGTCAATGGCGATGAGATCTCAAATCCGCAGGAAGAATCGGTGTCTGATGATCTGATTGCCCTGCAGCAGGATACCGAAACGCAGCAAGAGGTCTGGGATTATTTCATCAACTTTATGCCGGCCGAACAGCGGGAGCGGATTTCAGAGTTCATCATCTTCACCGATGGGCAGGAGAACGTTCTGGCAGCCGTGGATCAGCTCAGCGTGACGCCGGATGCCTGGTCGCTGGAAATTGATATTGCCGATACAGACGACAAAGCCGAGCTGACCTACACCCTGCTCCACGAGTACGGGCACATCATGACCCTGAACAACACCCAGCTCACCACCACGGGCGGCAGCTGCACCACCTATCAATCAGATGAAGACTGCACCACCGAAGGCTCTTACCTCAACCAGTTCTACCAGGCCTTCTGGACCGACATTTACTTTGAATGGGAAGCCGCCTATGCCGACGACACCCTGGATGCGTTCTACGAGCAGTATTCCGACCAGTTCCTGACGGACTATGCTGCCACTGAGCCAGACGAAGATATTGCCGAATCCTGGCTGTACTTCATCATCTCCGAGCCGCCGGCAGGCGATACCATTGCCGAGCAGAAGATCCTCTTCTTCTACGACTTCCCCGAACTGGTCAGCCTGCGAGACGAGATCCGCAGTAACCTGTGCCTCTACCTCATGGATGAGGAATAGCCGTCGGGATATTGGATCGGCGCAAAGGGTTGAGTAAACCACCCTTTGCGCCGATGGTTAGGTGAGGGCAAATCTCCCGCGCCTATGGCGCAGGCGTGGGCGTGGTCAACTGTCCGGTTGACCAGTCATAGAACTGGTAACGGATTGAAAAAGTTTCAATATTTTCAATCCTGATGGTTAGAAAATCCCGGCCTTCCCCACTTTCAATAATGACCCAGTCCCCGGCTACTTCCAGCGGTGTGGTCAGTGTTCGCGTTTTGATGGCAAAGATCTGTACGCCGGAATTTTTTACTTTCAGCGGGTCCTGGTCAATTTCACACCTGGCGTAGGCCAGATAATCCCCATCGGGTGACCAGGTCAGACTGCCGGTCTTGTATTTACCGACTTCAATCTCGATAGTTTCTCCAGTTCTCAAATCCAGGATCCTGGGCTGGTCGAGATTATTGGTGTATGCAATCCAGCGGCTGTTGGGCGAAATGGCAACCTCATAACTGCCCGGCACGTCTGTTTCAGGCAGGATTGTGGCAACTGTGCCGGAATCCAGGTTGATTTGGTAAAGGCCGTTGACAGAAGGATAGTAAAAGCAAGCTCCGCCGCCATCATAGGATTTGTAGGCCGTGAAATACAGATAGGTTTCATCACCTGTCCAATGGACCGGGCTTAAGCCACCCATCCCGTCATGGTCTGGCACCAGTTCGGCGAACTGCAAAATCCACTGTCGTCCATCTCGATTCACAATGTCTAATGTCTGATCATGTTGATATCCGCACGAGACAGCCATCCAATTTCCACCCGGCGAAAAAGAAGGTTCCCCTACTCGAAAACCTTTGCAGGTCACTGGAAATCCGGCGCTCTGAGTGGCTGAGGCATCTGCCGTTTGCCGGACCTGGGTTGCGGCAATATTTGGCGTGCTGGTTGTGGCTGGTGGTGATGTGAACGTGTGTGAGGGCTGCGGCGAGGGCGTGGCTGTGGGCTGCGGCGTTGCCAGCAGACGAGTGGGGGTGAGGGTGACTGGTGCGGGCGCAGGGGTGCAGGCTGCCAGCGTCAGGCACAGCAAAAACACCAGCAGCAGCCATCGAAATCCGGGGGATTTGGACATACTTGGCTCCATCATTTTGGGGAGAGGGGATAAAAACAACGGGCTTGAAACACACCCTATCGTTTATTATATCGCTTTAACATCCAAACCCTGGCGGGGTTTTCCTGCCGGGTCATACTGGCACAATATGCCTCGCGGCACATGCGCCGCCGGGGGCATCGGGCTATACTCAAACTGGCGCAGTTCCATCTGCCCGCATTCTCTTCCACCGAGGTTAAAGATGGCCCTTAGCGGTACTGTTGATAAGACCACCCTGCCCGCCATGTCGGAGCTTAAAACCCGGCTGG
>DAOQTN010000519.1:0-2416 GCA_035340555.1 Anaerolineaceae bacterium
CTGGAGATCTGTCATCTGAGCGAGTTTGCAGTCCTCAGTGATGCGCCGCGCATCTTCCTGCCAACTGTGCTCCGATAGTTTTTAGGGGTGCTGTGCTCCCTTCACAGTACCCACTCTCTGCCGGGCCTGTTTTTCCGAACAGGCCCGGCTTTGTCACTCATTTATGTTCTTCTCAAGTTAGAGTTCACGACCTTGCACGGAGGAGCGATCAATTAGCTGAAGAACACTTCCACTGGATAAATGCGCCAGGGTCACCTGGCCTTGCAGCACCAGACGGTGCAGTAGGCAAATTCGGAGGGGATGATGGCGGCCGGGTCGGCGGGGAGGCGGGCGGCGAGGTCGGCGGTATCATCCAGGGGGGCGCGGGCCAGCAGGCCGGCACGGTCGGCGATGAGGGTGCGCGCCAGGGCGGCGGTGATGGGCTGATAGGCGGCCGCATAGTCGAATCCGATTTCGAACTCGGCGGTTTGCAGCGCCCGGTAGAGCGCGGCGGCATCGACAAACCGGCCCTGAACCCAATCTGCCAGCCGGGGCAGGGCCAGGTAAATCCAGTGCGATTGGCTGTTGGCCGGCAGCGGCTCCTGAATCAACCAGACGCCGCCGGGGGCCAGAACCTGATGCACCCGGGCGATCTGTTCAGCGAGCGCGGCGGGCTGATCGGAGAGGGCGGCATCCCAGAACAGATACTGCGTGACCAGCACATCCACACTGCCCGGGGCCAGCCCGGCAAACTGGGCCGGCGAGATGAGTTCACTGCGGGCACCGGGCCACTTGCGCAGGTCAGCGGGCAACGGGGCCGCGCCGGGATGCGTGACCTGAACGACCCGCCAACCCTGCGGGTTGACTGACTCGCAGCGTTCGAGCGCCTGGCTGATTTGAGGCGCGATGCGAGCGCCGGTGACGGAGGGCAGGAAGGGTGACGCCGCGATAAACGGCAGAGCAGCCGTTTGTTCGGGCAGGGTGGCGAGCGGCGGATGGTAGGGCACCGACAGCACCTGGGCGGCCAGTTCGGGCGGCCAGGCCGGGACAAAAACGCCCCAGTCCGATTCGCGCAGCAGGGGCATCCGCCGCACGATGGGCAACATCACCGGGTCGGGTTTGAGGCTGACCACCCGGGCGTTGGCCACGTCAACAACCACCTCCTGGAACATCAACCGGAACAGGTCGCGCTGGTCATCGGCAGAGGCATCGGCCCAGATATCCCGCAGCGACTGGATGGACTGCATCACGGCGTAGAGGCTGTCATCGGGGCGCTCGGCGGGGAGCTGGTCTAACTGCCGGCGCAGGTTTTTCATGATGCCGTGGAACTCATCCACATCGTCATCATACTCGCCGCGGCGGTACATCTCACGCATGCGGCGCATCTCGGCCTGCAGGCGGGTGCGCTGGCGCTCGATGTTTTCGATTTCGGCAGTATCAACCAACTGTTCACCGATCTCGGCCTGCCAGTCGGCGGGCAGTTCAATCATCTCGACGATGGCATGAATCTGGCGGTCAACCAGCTCGGTGCGCACCCCCGATTTTTGGTTGGGACAGTCGGCGAACCCGCGCTGGTAAGACGTTTCGCGGTAGTAGCTGCCGCCGCCGGTGGCATGCTGGGAGCGCAGCTTGCGATGGCAGACATCACAGTAGGCCAGGTTGGACAGCAGGTATGGCCGGTAAACGGCCTGCGCCGACCGGGAGGCCTGCTGCCGATTTTGAGCCGCCTGCTGGGCGCGTTCCCACAGATCCAGGGAAATCAACGGCTCATGCCTGCCCTCGTAAATTTCTTTCGCCTTGCCATGTTTAATCCGATACCCAACCCGGCCCGTATAAAACGGGTTTTTGAGAATGTCGGTCACGGTCTCTTTAGAGAACTGCTGCCGCACGGTCGGGGTTTCACCGCGCCGGCGCGGGCTGGGCCGGGGTCGAAAGCCAGCAGCGGCCAGAAGGTCGGCGATTTGCTGGTGCGAATAGCGCCCGGTGGCGTACTGCTCATAGATGAACCGGACGGCGCGGGCTTCTTCCTCATTGATGGTAAAGGGCTGGCGGGGGTCTTCACCCCGGGCATAGCCATACGGCGGCACCGATGCATTATAGAGCCCCACACGGGCGCGTTGATTTTTCGATTTGGCGGTGTGGAGCCGGAGCTGCGTCAGAAAATACTGGTTCATGGCTGCCAGGATGATGAGAAAAAATTGTTTAGCCGGGTCGGTGAAATCGAAATCTGGATCCTTGACCGACGCAAAGGTGATGTTCCACTTGCCCAGGTCTTGCAGAATATCCAGCGTGTGATACACCGTGCGGGAGAGCCGTGACAGATCATGCACGATCAAAACATCGAACTGCCTGTTGCTGGCCAGGGCCATCAGATTATCCAGTTGCGGGCGGGAACGCTGTGAACCTGAAATTCCCCGGTCCACAAACTCGCCAACCA
>DAOQTN010000520.1:0-2397 GCA_035340555.1 Anaerolineaceae bacterium
TGGGCGAAATTCCCGCCCTGACTGCCGGAGCCGCGCTGCTGACGGATTACATCCTCACCGTGGCGGTCTCGATTTCGTCCGGCGTGGCCCAACTGGTATCGGCCTATCCGGGGCTCCATGATTACCGGGTTTGGATTGCGGTGGCGTTGGTCCTGTTGGTGATGCTCATCAATCTGCGCGGCGTCAAGGAATCCGGCTTTGCCTTTGCCATTCCGACCTACTTTTTCCTGGTCATGATGTTTTTGACAGTGGGCGTTGGGTTTGTGCGCTTCCTGGCGGGTTCCCTGGGCACGGTAACCGCCCCCCCGATGGACTTGATGCTGGAACACGAAGTGCTACAGCCGATCACGCTGTTTTTGATCTTGAAAGCTTTTGCCAGCGGCACCACCGCATTGACCGGGGTGGAGGCCATATCCAACGGCATCACGGCTTTCAAGAAACCCCGCAGCAAGAACGCAGGCACCACCCTCATCATGATGGCAGTCATTTTGGGCAGTCTGATGCTCGGAATCACTTTTCTGGGGCATCAAATGGGGGTCATGCCATCCGAAACGGAAACAGTGATCTCCCAGTTGGCCCGGACGATTTTCAACAGCCGCGGACTGTTGTATCTGCTGGCCATTACCGCCACCACCGTGATCCTGATCATGGCCGCCAACACCGCCTATGCGGACTTTCCCCGCCTGGGGGCCCTGATGGCGACGGATGGATTTCTGCCCCGCCAACTGGCTTATCGGGGCAGCCGCCTGGTCTACTCCTATGGCATTGCGGCCCTGGCGCTGATTGCCTGTCTGCTGATCATTGTATTTCAGGCCAGCGTCACCCGCCTGATTCCGCTCTATGCCATTGGCGTCTTCCTGTCCTTTACCCTGTCACAATCCGGCATGGCTCACCGCTGGTTTAAGTCCGGCAAATTACAACCGGGCCAGCAAAAGACCGAGCGTGGCTCTGTCTTGGTGCGCGATCGATCCTGGCTTTTCAAGATGGTGGTTAACGGATTTGGTGCCTTCTGCACCCTGGTGGTGATGATTGTTTTTGCTGTCACCAAGTTCTCGGATGGCGCTTGGGTGGTGGTGATCCTGATCCCGGGCCTGGCGGCCATTTTCTTGTCCATCCATCGGCATTATGTCCGGCTGGCGCAAAAGTTGTCGCTGGATCATTACGGTCGCACCCCGCATATCGGGCGTCACCGGGTCATTCTGGCCTTGGGCGGGGTCCACCGGGGCACGCTGGAGGCACTGCGTTATGCCCGCACGCTTTCCGACGACATAACCGCGGTTCACGTCTCCATTGATCCGCTGGAGGCGGAAAAAATCCAGGAAAAATGGGAGACCTGGGGCAGTGGCGTCCGGCTGGTGATCCTCGAATCGCCGTACCGGTTGCTGATTGAGCCTCTGCTGGAGTATGTTGAAGAATTGCAGCACCAGCTGCAGCCCAATGAATTGATCACCATCGTGGTCCCGCAGTTTGTTCCCAGGCAGATCCTGGCGGGGTTGCTGCACACCCACACTGCAGACACGCTGCGCGGAGTGTTATTGAATCGTGAGGGCATTGTCATCACCGAAGTGCCCTATCAAGTGGATTGATTGGCAAGGAGAAAAAGAGGATGAAAATACTTGTGGTTGGCAGTGGACGCATGGGGGCTGAACTGGCCTATCGGCTGTATCGCCAGGGTCATGAGGTCTGTGTGGTGGACGGTTTTCATGAGTCCTTTCATTACCTGCCCGCAGATTTTCAAGGGCGCGTATACGAGGGGGAGGTGATCAACCAGGAGGTGCTGCACCGGGCGGGAATTGAGCACTGTGATGCTTTGGCCGCAGTGACCAATTCGGATGCCCTGAATCTCGTGGTGGCCACCATTGCCCGCGACCATTATCATGTGCCGCAGGTGCTGGCCCGCAATTATGATCCGGTGTTCAGCGAACTCTATGACGCGTTTGGCATCCAGTTTATCAGCGCCACCACTTGGGGGGCCCAACGTTTGGAAGAGATGATCTACCATGGCGAAGTCCGTTCCATTTTCTCGGCGGGCAATGGGGAAGTGGATATTTATGAAGTAAAGGTGCCGGAACGCTGGTGCGCCCGCTCCCTGCGTGAACTGGTCCCGGCGGACCTGGTTGTGGCTTCGCTAACCCGTAACGGCGAGGCCATGATTCCCGCCCCGGACACCATGCTCGAAACCGGTGATCTGCTGCATGTTGCCGCCACGCTGCAGGGGCTGGAAGCGCTCAGTAAACGCCTGGAAGGCAAGAAGGAGGCCTGAAATGTATGTTGTCATCGCTGGTGGTGGACGAACCGGTTCGCATCTGGCCCGGCTTTTGCTCAGCCAGGACCATGATGTTCATGTGATTGAGGACCGCCAGGACATCAGCCCGACGGATGCCTGCCTGTTCGAGG
>DAOQTN010000521.1:0-2391 GCA_035340555.1 Anaerolineaceae bacterium
TGTACACATGGTAGGCTGAAGCGGTACCAGTATGGAAGTAGGTTGTCGTGCGTGCCCAGGTGGAACCGGCGGCGTCCACGTTATAGGCCGTCCAGCCGGTGGGCGGGAAGGTCGCATCTTCGAAGCCTTCGGTCAGCAGCGTACCGCCGCCGGCACCGGCATGGGAATCGTCGGTGTCGAAGTCGATGGTTGCAAACGCATACTCGTCCAGGGGCAGGGCTTCAACATTCGCCGTGATGGTCACGACCTGCGTCGCTCCCGCAGCAATGGTGAAGGTAGCCGGTTCAACGGTCACAACCAGGCCAGCCGGGGCATCCACCGTCGCAACGTAAGTCGCGCTGGTTTCAGCTACGCTGGTGAAGGTGCGTTCCCAACTGCAGTTCACCACGCAGGCGCTGTTGTACAGGCTGGCAATGTTGAGCGTGCGCACATCGCCACCCTCAGCCGGATCGGCTGCCAGGAAGTTGGCGTAGGTTTCGTCCATCACCAGACCGGTCAGGCCGGCCAGTTCAAGCTGGATGCGGCCCGAACCCATGTTGAAGGGGCCGGCGGGGGTCACGCCATCGGGCGCGAGGACCGTGTCATCATAGCTGGTCAGCATGATGGCCGACTTGATGGCCGCGGGGCTCCAGTCGGGGTGCAGCGCCTTCATCAAAGCGCCGGAACCGGCGTTGTGCGGGCTGGACATCGAGGTGCCCTGGTAGAGATCGTACTCAGCATCTGGGCTTGGGGCGATGGTATCATCGGCAACCGCAGCCAGGATGCTCACGCCAGGGGCCGTGACATCGGGTTTGACGACGTCAAAGGCCGTGGTCGGGCCCTGGGAGCTGAAGGAGGCCATGATGTCTTCGTAGTCAGGATTGACCAGAGCGGCGGCATCCGGCAGAACGGTGACCGTCGTCGTGTTGGGATTGGTATCCAACCAGGCCGCAACCTGCAGGCCGCGATCCAGGCTGATCATGGCCGCGGGGAGGGTGGCGGTATCCAGACCACCCATGGCGATCGGCGGACCGCCGGCGTTGTTGAACGCCAGCATGCCAATCGCGCCGGCAGCCTGGGCACTGGCCAGTTTGACCGCGAAGGTGCAGCCGCCGCGCTGGATCAGGGCGATCGAGCCGGCGAAGTAGCCATCGCCAAACGCCGTACAACCAGTCACGTTGGCCGGATCGTATTTTAGGGGCGCATTGGTGACATCAAAGGCCACCGGGCTGCTGGAGGGGGCGGCATCAATGTTGGTCAGTTCGGGGGGCACGGTGCCGGGGCCGGTGATGTTCACTGGCAGCGAGAAAACGCGCCCGTGGGTGCTGGCGCCGGTGGTCATCAACCAGGGGGAAAGATGGGCCACAGTCGCCGCAGTCGGGCCGGAGTTGCCGCCCGAGGCCGAGACGTAGACGCCGGCATTGAAGGCTTCCAGGTAGGCCAGCTCAACCGGATCGCTGTAGGGATCGGAGCCGCCGGAGATGGAGTAGTTGATGACATCCACGCCGTCAACAATGGCCTGCTGGATGGCAGCCAGGGAGTCATTGCCTGCGCACTGCCCGCCGCTGGGGGTGGGATAGCACACATCGTAGGCAATGATCTGAGCATGGGGCGCCACACCGGAGATGGTCGTCGGGATTCCTTCGTATTCCATGTCAACGGTGTTACCGGCAACGGTGCTGGCGGTATGTGAACCATGGCCATCGCTGTCTTCCGGGGTGCTGGTTTCGGAGGCGGCATCCTTGGTGTAGGAGTACGCGCCCACGACCTTGTCGTTACAGGCTGTGGCATATAATGGATCGCCGGCCGGGGCGCAAACGCCCAGGTAGTCGCCGGTCCATTCGTAGGTAAAGCCGTCAGCGGGGGTGGCACTGAACGAGGGGTGATCGAAGTTGATACCCGAGTCGATGATACCCGCGATCAGTCCTTCACCCAGGGTGCCGATGCCATCAGGCGTGCCCGTGCCAGCCCACAGATCCGGGGCGCCGATCAGGGTCGGGCCGGTGTCGGTGGCCAGGGTCTCGATGGTATCGCGCAGTACCCGGCGCACACCCGGCAGGGCTTCAAGCTTGGCCGCTTCAGCCGGGGTCAGGTCAACTGCCACGCCGTTCAAAATCACGTCGTAAACGTGAATAACTTCCAGGTCATGTCCCAGAACTTTGCTCGCCTCGGCCAGAATGGCTGTTCGCTGCGTGGCAAGTGTATTTAAGTAGCTCTGGTTTTCAATCTCTCTGACCGCCGCGCCGTAGCGAGCCGTCAGGGAATCGCCCTCAAACAGGACGATATAGGGGAAGGGTTCGCCTTCGGGGACCACAGATTCAACAGCGGCCTTAGTCGTAGGCGGAACCGGTGTCTGCGCGCTTACCGGCGCCACGATCATTGCGATCAGGGCCAAAAGCGCAAACAGTCGAA
>DAOQTN010000522.1:0-2390 GCA_035340555.1 Anaerolineaceae bacterium
CAGCCGGGGGCAGGTTGGCCCCGGGGGGCTGGTTTCCAATCAAATGATCCGCCGGACCGGATGCCGCCGCCAGGACAGCCGGCAGGACAGCCGGCAGGCGGTCGGCTTCGGGGGCCGGTGTGTCAGCCGCCGGCAGCACCGCGGCGGGCAGGGTTGAGGAAAGTTCAGGGCCCGTCTGCCCGGCCGGGGTGGTTGTTGGCACACCCTGCAGGGCCGCCATGAAGGCGGCCACATCCGGGAAACGCTCTGCCGGGTCAAGCGCCAGAGCCCGGCGAATTACAGTCGTGAAACCGGCCGGGCACCCATCCGGCCAGGTTTCCGGTAATTGGGGGCCTTCCAGCAGATGCTGATGCATCATGGCCGGCGGCGTGGCGCCATTGAAGAGTGGACGGCCGGTCAACATCTCCACCCATACACAAGCCAGGGAGTATTGATCCGCGGCCGGGCCAATCGGTTTGTTTCGCCAGATTTCCGGGGCAATATAGGCCGGCGTGCCAATCAAGGCGCCGGTGTGGGTGCCAAAATTGCCCGACTCCATCGCCCGTACCAGGCCGAAATCCGTCAGGACAGCCCCTTCGAGTGGACCGATCAGAATGTTTGCCGGCTTGACGTCGCGGTGCACCAGGCCGCGGCCGTGGGCAAAGGTCAGGGCCTCACCGATTTGTAAAATCGCCTTAAATGCTTCAGCCCAGTCCATGGCCCCCGTGGATTTCAACTGCCGGTCAAGAGACACGCCGTCGATGTGGCGCATGGCCAGGTAGTAGCGCCCTTCCAATTCCCCCGTTTCCCACACCCAGGCAATTTGCGGGTGAATCAAATTCGCGGCGGTCTGGGCTTCCCGCAGGAAGCGGGCCACCGCCTCCTCGTCCGACATCAGGCTGGGTTTGAGCAGTTTCAACGCCACAGTGCGTTGCAAAATCGTATCCACCGCCCGGTAGACCTCGGCATACGCACCGCGCCCAATGAATTCGACGATCTCATATTTGCCCAATTGTTTCATCAGGTTTTTTGCTCCTCAATCCTGCGCCGTCGGGTTGGATTTGCCGGGGTTGGGGCTCGCCCTCAAGTCCACCTGCTGAAATCTGAGGTCAATTATATCCCCGAAATATCTCAAAAATATCTCAAAAATATCCCCGAAATATCCCCGAACAGCCGCCAGAGCTCACCGCGGCGGTCGCGATCGGCCGGCAAAAACTTTCTTTGGCTACTTGACAAAGTAAGTTTGCCTCGCTATAATCATAAATGCCGCTTTTCAACCCCTCCCCCCACCCCAAAGACCAACCCATGCCCCCCCGCCCTGCTTCTGCCGCGATCATTCGTGAGAACAACCTCAGCCTGGTGCTGCGGCTGATTCACGCGGCCGGCTCCATTTCCCGGGCCGAGATCATCCGCCGGACCGGGCTGAGTGCCACCACGGTGTCCGCCCTGGCGAATGTCCTGATTGAAAGTGGTTTTGTGCGGGAGGCCGGGATCGGGGAGTCCAGCGGCGGCCGGCGCCCCATCCTGATGGAATTCAACTACCAGCATCGCTACGGCCTGGGCATTGACATGGGCGCCTCGCACGTCACCACCGTGCTGCTGGATCTGAGCGGACGGTTGGTTTCCCGCCAGAGCCGGCGCTGTGACGTGATCAACGAACCCGAGCTGACCTTCACCGTGATCCGGGAACTGACCGATCTGGCGCTGAAGCAGGCCGGAATTGAGCCCGATCATCTGCTGGGGGTCGGCCTGACCGTCCCCACCCCGCTGGGCGGTGAGCAGCTGGACCGGCTGGTCACCTATTACATGCCCGTCTGGGAAGGCATCCTGCCCAAACCCAAAGTGCGGGCCATGTTTCCCGGGCTGCCGATCTACCTGGAAAACGATGCCAACGCGGGCGCCATTGGCGAGAAGTGGTGGGGCAGCGGTCAGGAATTTGCCAACCTGGCCTACATCAAGATCGGCATCGGTGTGGGCAGCGGCCTGGTGATGAACCACCAGATTTACCGCGGCGAGAGCGGCACCGCCGGTGAAATCGGGCACACAACCATTGAGGTCAACGGGCGGCGCTGTCGCTGCGGCAACCACGGCTGTATGGAGGCCTATGTCGGCGGCCCCGGGCTGCTGGCCGATGCCCACACAGCCATGCTCGCCAACCCCCAACCCACCGCGACTTTGCCAGCCACCGTCGAAGAACTGGTGGCCTCCGCCTTGAGCGGCGATGCCACCTGCCGGCAGGTGGTTCAAAATGCCGGGCGGTATCTGGGCACATCCATTGCCAACCTGTTGAACCTGGTCAACCCGGGGCTTGTCATCCTCGGCGGCGAACTGGTTCAAGCGGGTGAGCTGCTGATGGGACCAATCCACGCCTCCATCCGGGAGCGCGTGATGCCCATCGCCGCCCAGCAGGC
>DAOQTN010000523.1:0-2385 GCA_035340555.1 Anaerolineaceae bacterium
GCAGCCGATCGATGCCGGTCCCGAAGCCCTGGAATGGGATGGAAACACCCGGGTAAACATCCTGCTCATGGGATTGGATTATCGGGATTGGGAGGCTGGCGAGGTGCCGCGCTCTGACACCATGCTGTTGGCCACGGTTGATCCCGTCACCAAAACCGCCGGATTACTGTCCATCCCCCGGGATCTGTGGGTCAACATCCCCGGATACGACTACGCCAAGATCAACACGGCCTATTTTCTGGGTGAAATCAATAAACTGCCCGGCGGCGGCCCCGGTCTGGCTGTTCAAACGGTCGAGGATTTTCTGGGTGTGCCGATCCACTTTTATGCCCAGGTGGATTTCACCGCCTTTGTCCGTTTGGTGGATGAAATCGGCGGTGTGAAAGTCAAAGTTGACGAGGAACTGACGATTGACCCGGTGGGTGATTCCCCCAAGGTCCATCTCACCCCCGGGACCTACACCCTGAACGGGGAACTAACCCTGGCCTATGCCCGCAAACGAACCCCCGAGGGCGGCGATTTTGATCGCGCCCGGCGCACCCAGCAGGTGATCATGGCCATTCGTGACCGGGTGCTGCAATTCAACATGCTCCCCACCCTGATTGCCAAAGCACCCATACTTTACGAGGAAGTCAAGGATGGGGTCCGCACCAATATGACCCTGGACCAGGCCATCCGCCTGGCCGCCCTGCTGCAAAGCCTGCCGGCTGAAAACATCCACAATGCGGTCATCGGGGTGGGACAGGTGGAACCGGCCAAATCGCCCGATGGGCTGGATATTTTGATCCCCTACCCGGATCAAGTCCGCCTGGTGCGGGACGAGATTTTCAGCACAACCGGCGGGCCCGTGGCCCCGGTTGTTATCACCGAGGATTTGAAAGCCTTAATGACCACGGAAAACGCCCGGGTCGCCGTTCAAAACGGCACCTATACCACCGGACTGGCCGGCGAGACGGCGGAATATCTCCGCACCCAGGCCATCAATGTGGTCGAAGAAGGCAACGCCACCGACATCTACAGTTACACCACCATCTATGTCCACACCGGCAAGCCCTACACAGTGAACTACCTGAAATCCATCATGGGGCTGGATACGATCCGGGTCTACAACCGGTATGATCCGAACGCCACAGTCGACATCATCGTGGTCGTCGGCAGCGATTGGGACACCTCCAATCCCATGCCGTAAACGCCCCACGCCATAAAAATTACGCTGGTTTAACAGCGGGCAGCCTTGGACTGCCCGCTGTTTATCTGCCCCCAATCTCATCCGGTTCGGACGTCCTGCCCCCAATCCCGACCAGGGTTACTGGCTCCTGCCGGGAAAATCAAGGAACATCAATGCACCGAAAACCAAAGGCTACTTGATCATCATTGAATTTCGTCCAGGGAGACTTGTAGACTTCGACATAATCATACTTTCCGGCACCGTCATAATTGCCCAAGTAAAACAGAGTGTAATAAAGCTTGCAAGGGTGATCAAAACGCTCACAGGTGTTAATAAAATTATAAGCTGTTCTGTACCATGGATTTGGGTCATTCAGTAATTCACAATAACTCGTACAGGTGTTTCCAAGATCATTAACGTTGCCTCTGGATGCCCACCTATCACTTCTGGTGTCATTATCAAACATCCATTCCCAGATGGATGTGTCCGTATCCATCAAACCTTGGAGGGACGACAATCCCGGATCGGAAACCAATCGGTTGGTTTCCCGGGCAGCGATCTCCCATTGCGCAATTGTCGGTAACTGATCTGCTCCAACCCAGAGACAGTACGATATCGCCTGCTCATGGTTAGACACCAGCACCGGAGCAGAAGCTAGAGAGGCATCACCCCGGCGATATTCCCCGAACGAACTACTTCCAGCCGGATCTACGCATTCGCCGGCATCCAGACATCTGGCATACATTTCATTGGTGACCTCAATTTGGTCAACCCAAAACGGATCCGATGCGGCGTCCGTGAAATATACCTGCACCATCCCATCCTGGGGCCGCACCCGGCTGGAACCGGTTCCCAGGGTTGGAACCAGGGTGGGTTGCTGCGTGTCCGTTGCCCGGGGAAGCGGCGTGGGGGTCTTTGTCAGGGTCGGTTGGTGGGTTGCTGTTGCCGTTGCCGTCCGTGAGGGGGCTTTGGTCGGGGGCCAGGGGGTTGCAGATGCCAGCCGGGCGACGGGGGTGGGATTTGCCGGTGGCTGCCCGCTGAAAGCCCGGACGGCCACCATGCTCAGAATACCAAGTCCGGCCAGGGTCATCAGGGCAACGGCCCAAACGGGCAGCTTCAAACGGCGGGAAATGGCTGGCCTGGCAGCTGGCGGTTCCGGAGTGGAAGGAGGGATCGGGCGCGTCAGGATGGGCACTTCCCCGGGTGGGGCGGCCGGG
>DAOQTN010000524.1:0-2383 GCA_035340555.1 Anaerolineaceae bacterium
CTGAAGACATTGATGTTGCCAAAAGTATTTTGGAATCCCGAACAAACGGGCTGGGTGTGACAGAAGTCAGCTTCCAGACGTCCGGGGAACGTTATATCGTTGGTGATCTGCCGGGTGTTACCAGCACCGAAGATGTGGTGGATATCATCAAACAAACCGGTCAGCTGGAATTTGTTGATACAGCTGGTGTGTACCTGGAGCCGGGCACGGAAGTGAAAACCGACCTGGGCACAACCGGTGAGGTTGTCGACCCCATGGTTGGCACACTGCCTGGTACTGAAACGCAGACTGAAACAATTTATCATACCGTTATGACTGGCGATCAACTGGATGAAGTTGGTGTGACTCGTCAGGGTATGCTTAACGAAGTGGTTATCTCGTTTACATTGAAACCAGATGGCGCCAAAACATTTGCTGCCCATACGGCTGCGAATGTGAATAATTATCTGGCAATTGTGTTGGACAAGAAAGTTATTTCTTGCCCGCAAATTCAATCGGCGATTACCGAAGGCGAAGGCATCATCCAGGGCAATTTCACGACCGAATCAGCGAATGCGCTGGCGGTGCAGCTGCGCTACGGCTCGCTGCCAATCCCGCTGGTGGTTGAGCAGGTGCGCGTGATTGGCCCCACGCTGGGTCAGGACTCGCTGGATAAGAGCCTGCTGGCTTTCCTCGTTGGCTTCATTATTGTGACTCTCTTCATGGTGATCTACTACCGTCTGCCCGGCTTTGCCGCCATTCTGGCGATCCTGAGCTACGGCGCCATCACCTTTGCTATTTTCAAATTGATCCCGGTTACGTTAACTCTGCCGGGTATTGCGGGTATTCTGCTCAGCACAGGAAGCGCGCTGGACGCCAACATCCTGCTGTTTGAGCGCATGAAGGAAGAACTACGCGCCGGGCGCACGGCTCAGCAAGCCCTGGACCTGGGTTGGAAACGGGCCTGGTCCTCCATTCGAGACTCGAACATTGCGGCATTGCTGACCAGCGCAATCCTGTTCTGGTTTGGCAGCACATTTGGCGCCAGCATTGTGAAGGGTTTCTCGGTTACCCTGGCGCTGGGTGTTTTCGTCAGCGTTTTTGCGGCCTACTTCATCACCCGTAATCTGCTGAGCCTTTTTGTCAGTCTGATTCGCGACCCCGAGAAACATCTCGGCTGGTTCGGCCTTTAGGAGAACGTCAATGCTAAACATTCTCGGTAAACGCTACTACTTTTTCCTGCTGTCGCTGCTGTTGATTGTGCCCGGTATGATTGTGCTGGCAATTTATGGCCTGCCTCTGGCCGTGGACTTCAAAGGCGGCAGTCTGCTGGAAGTTGTTTTCCCGGCTGGCAAGGTGCCAACGACTGAAGAAGTTGTGAGTATCTACACCAATTACGGTTTTGACAACGTGACGGTGCAAACCGCGCTGGGCGAAAACGAGGCCCACAATATCTTGATTATCCGCTCGCCAGACCTGACCACGACAATTAATGGCGTGGAAAGCAACCCGGATGCAACAAAGAATTTGATTGTTGCTGATTTGAAATCGGTCAGCGGCGACGCTGAAGCGTATGTCAACAGCTTCCAGAATGTGGGCCCTACGATTGCATCTCAAGTTGCCAATCGCGCGGTGCTGGCCATTGCAATTGCGATGCTGGCTGTGGTTATCTACATTGCCATCGCCTTCCGCGGTGTTCCGCATGCCATCCGGTATGGCATTTGCGCGATCATTGCGATGACGCATGATATTCTGATCGTGCTCAGCCTGGCGGCAATTGGCGGCAAGTTCTTTGGGTGGCAAGTTGACTCGCTCTTCCTGACAGCAATGCTGACCGTTATTGGCTTCTCGGTACAGGACAAGATCGTGGTCTTTGACCGGATCCGCGAGAACAGCGGCGTGCTGCGCAGACTGCCGTTCGAAAAGCTGGTCAATCACTCGATCATTCAAACACTCCAACGCTCGATTAACACCCAGTTGATGACTGTCGAATTCATGCTGCTGGCGCTGGCCCTGTTTGGCGGCGTGACCCTGCGCGAATTTGCTGTCATCCTGCTGGTTGGTCTTTTGAGCGGCACCTACTCTTCCATCTTTATTGCAGCTCCGTTCCTGGTGGTTTGGGAGACTAAAGAATGGAAAAACTGGTTTGGAAAGCGAACGGTTGAAGCTTAAGTCGCCGTTACGATAATCGTAAGATAACACAAGGGTTCTGTAAAAGTCAATCAGAACCCTTGTGTCTTAATAATATCAGGAGGCACCCGATGAGCGAAAACCAACCTTTGATTGAAGAGCACGTCCCCATTAAAAGCCGCCTGGCGATATCCTTGTCGGATTCGGCAGTGGCGATCTTGCAGACTGTGGTCAGCGGCGGTGCGCTGACCTACTACTTCACGCGTGTGCGCGG
>DAOQTN010000525.1:0-2382 GCA_035340555.1 Anaerolineaceae bacterium
GATAAAGCCCAGCAAGGGATCATCCGGCAGGTAGAAGGCATCGGGTCGGAAGCGCGGGTCGCCAATTTCAGACAGAGCAGCGCCAACCGCCGCACGATTAGGCGCCGGATTTGTTCCATCCTGCATAGCCTGTAATAATTGCTGTCGCAGTCTTTTGTGCTGTTGGCCGTTGGGATCAGGCTCCACATCTCTTACGCGGGCTATCAAGGTTTTCAATAAGGCAGCATCACCGCTCTGGATCTCAGCCAGCAATCCCTCCGGCAAGCTGGCTTCCTGAACCTGTCGCGCTGATTCTAAGGCGCCCACCAGGCCGATATAATTGTTGAGCTGCTTGAGGGTGAGCCCTGTAAAATGGCATTGGGCCCAGTCCGGCTTGTTTCGATCCGGGGGATAGCACAGCAGGGCACCCAGTAGTGCATACTTCTGGCGGTCATTGACATAGGGTGACATTAGTCCGGTTGCAAGCACCTTGCGCGCCGGGCGAACTGTAGATCTCTCTTCATTTTTCAATGGCAGATCGGCATCTCCGGGTATTTCGGCGACTTCCCGACCAAACAAGTGTTCATCTTCTGAGAGCGGATTCTGGACATAATAATCTTCCAATGCCTGAATCAAACCAGGATGCTGCCGCCATTCCTGGTAAAGTTCGGGCCACTGGCTCTGGATCAAAACGGTTTTTGCCAGAAGCGGGTTCAAGACATCGCCCTTTGAGATTAATTCCCGGCGCTCCTGCTCATCGGCAATCTGACGCAGCAAGAAGAAAATATTGAGAACACGCTTAATCTGGCGCGGGGTTGGAAAGACGCCCACAGAAAAGACCTGACGCGTCAGAGCATCCAGGTGGGAGGCGGTCCCAAGAAGTTCATCAATAAATTTTCCCCGGCCATTATCTGGTAAAGGAGGCAGATAGAAGGGAATCTGGACCATCTTCTGGAGGTAACTGTCGCCATTGATTGGCACAGCGTCCATCCCTTTTTCACCTTTGAGCATCGCACCATAATAGGTTTCAATACCGCGCCGGACAATTTCACGATCCATGCCAAGCACAAACACAACGCCAGGGACATCCATGAATAGTTTGATGGCTTCCAGAATTTGAACGGCTTTTTCCGGCAGGCAGCGATCCAGATCATCTACAAACACAATCAACCGCCCCTCTTTTCCTAAAATTAGCTGGGCTGCCTTTTCAAACTCGGCAGCAAACCGCTCAAGTGAATTGAGTTGATTGAGGTGGTGCTCGCGGGCTTCGCGTTCCAATAATTTTGCCAGTTCTGGTGTAATTCCTAAATCTTTGGCGGCATCTCCCTGCCCAGCCAATTGAAATGCCAACCAAATGGGCAGCCGAATGCCCTGTTTTACCAGTTCAAGCGTGTTAAAACGCCACTCCCCTGATTCAGTCCAGGAAACATTTTCGTATATGCTGCGCTCCAGCCGATCCAGGTATTCTGCTCCAGCCCTTTGGTTTTCATCCTTCAGCTCATCCAGCGGGTATCGCTCATTTTCCTTCTTGTGTGGATATAAACCATCAATTACCCGCAATAAAAAGGCGCGCCAGAGAGCATCCTGCTGCTCATACTTCCAGGCAGTGAACCAGACAACTCGTTGATGGGGGTTACCTGTAGATGCAATTTCTGACATCAATTGATACAAAAGGCTGGTCTTGCCAGTACCCCATGACCCAAACACACCCAGTGTGAGCGGGGTGGATGCGTTCTGCACAATTTCCAGCAGTGCTGGGCGGAACAAGCTAAAATCCAGTAAATCTTTATCAGATCTGTAGTCGCTCAGATATTGGGTGGGCTGGGTCATAAACACCCCTTTCAAGCACTCGATGTCAGGATGATAAGATGATTATACATCAGGTCAAAAAAAAGGCCATCATCTCCAGAGGCGAGATGATGGCCCCAAACCAGCCCCAGGAGGGTTATTCATGCTGTGAAATGCTGTTAACCGCCCGGGCCAGGTCCTGGGCGTTGGGGGTGATGTAGAGGCGGGTGGTGTTCAGGTTGCTGTGACCCAGGAGGGCGGCGACGGTTTCGAGGCCGGAACCATGATTAATCAGGTTTTTAGCGAAGGTGTGGCGCAGGAGGTGTGGGGTGAGGCTGGCAATTCCAGACAGGTGGGCGATGCGCTGGAAGATCATGTTGATGCTGCGGGCGCTGAGCGGGCGCGGGGGATAGTCTGCGCCGGAGCCGTTCATCGAAAGCCAGCAGTTGGGCAAATCGGTTTGCGGGCGGATGGACAACCAGTCCTGCAGCGCCTGGCAGGCATCCGGGTTCAATGGGACAAGGCGCTCTTTGTTGCCTTTGCCATGCACGATCAATGTACTGCGGCCGCGCTCCAGGGTGAAGCTGGAAAGCTGCATGGAGACCACCTCGCTCA
>DAOQTN010000526.1:0-2373 GCA_035340555.1 Anaerolineaceae bacterium
GCCTCATCCGGCTGCTGCAAGGCGGCCGCGGGGACCTCCCGGTTGATGATGTCAATCACTTCGGTGGCGGCGGCGGCACACACCTCCGGCGGCGGGGCGTTCCCGGCTGCGGCCTGATCGTCGAATACAGCCAGCAGGCTCATGGGATCTGCTCCGCCCGGGCCTGGCGCCAGGCGGCCTCGCTGGCAAAACGATCGTCCAGGTGCGCCGCAATCATCCAGCGGTAGGTGTCCAGCAGGGTCGGGCTGCCCCCGGGGGGCAGATAGCCCAGGAAGCGGCCCGGGTGACTCTGGCCGTCCACGGGCTCGCACAAACCGAGGTAGCCGTAGTCCGGGTCCAGCACGATGCCGCTGAGCCGATTCAGCTGGGAGCCCCCCGGCAGACTGCTGCGGGCCAGGGCAAAAAACAGCACCCGCAAACAGACCAGCCGGGCGGCGGCCGCGGCGGGGATATCCGCCCCCGGCGGGAGCAGCTCGCCGCGGCGCTCAAAAACGGCGCGGTAGCCGGGCAGGGACACGATCTGGGTGATGATGTCCATGGTCAGCCTTTGAGGCGGAGCAGTCCGCCCAGCAGCCCCCGCCCCGGGCGGCTCTGGCCCGGCCGGGAGCTGTCCAGTCCGGGGAAAAGGCCCGCGATCAGCCCCCGCACCCCGCGGGCAAAACTCTCCACCCGGGTCACCACCGGCTGGCGGTCGTCCTGGGCGGCGGTGACGGCCGGGTCATGGGGGATGACCGCCAAAACCGGCGGGGCCCAGCCGTAGCTTTGGGCCAGTTCCTGGTGGAAGAGCCCCGGGGTGAGCCGGGAGCGCTCGCCGACCTGGTTGAGCACCAGAAAAATGGACTCCTGGGGGATGCGGTGCTCCCCGCGCAGCTGCTCCAGCAGCAGCACCAGCAGATGCCGGGTCGCGGCCAGGTCGGCCAGGGTGGGCCGGGCGAGCAGCACCGCGGTGTTGGCCGCCAGCAGCGGATGCAGCATCCAGGGTCCCTCGCCGCCCGGCAGATCCAGCAGCACGGCGGCATAATTCTGGGTCCAGCCGGCCATCACCAGGTCGGCGATCAGGCTGCCGGTGGCTTTCCCGGAGGCCGGCTGTTCGGCCGCCCGGGCATACTCCACCGAGTTTTCCGGGGCGCAGATCACATCCAGACTCTCCTTGCGCTGGATGGCGCTGGCAAAGCCGTCCGTGGGGCGGGCGAAAAACTCGCCGGCATTGGGGCTGTATTTGAGGCCCAGGTTCATCGGGGCGGCGGGCGGCAGCCCCGCCGACAGCAGCAGGGTGCGCACCTGCAGCCGCACCGCCAGTTCGTAGGCGGTGTTCTCGGCCAGGGTGGAGCGGCCCGTCCCGCCCGAGCCGGACAGGAAGGCCACCACCCGGGTGCCGGTGACCGCGGCGGCGCTGCGCAGTCCCAACGCAGACTGCAGCGGGGCCTGGGCGGCGGTGCGGGCCCGTTCGGTGGTCGCGGCCGAATAACCAGCCTGGACCACCTCCCCCCAGTTGACCGGCAGGATGAACACGGCGCGCACCGGCCCGATTTTCTCCAGCACGCCGCGAAATTCGCGGTGGGCCTCCTGCAGCAGCACCAGGGCGACGCCATGCCATAACTGCAGCCGGGCCAATGCCGCGCTCAACTGGTCCGGGTGCGGGGCGAGGTCGCCCTGCACCACCAGCAGCTGCGGTTTGAGCTGTTCCAGGTTTTTCTCAAAATCGGGCCAGCCGGCCGCCACCGCGGTCACGCTGAAGCGGGCATCCGCCTGGAAGGCGGGCAGCATCTGGTAGTAGACCATCTCCGCGCCGGCCCCGGCCAGCATCGTCAAGACCTTGGCTTGAGTCTCATTCATCTTGGCGGCCTCCTGGGCTCAGGGCCGGGGGGCCAGGGTGGGCAGGGCGGTCGGGACCTCGGCCGTGGGGGTGGCGCTGGGGGCTGCGCCCGGAGCCGGCCGGGTGGGGGCGGCGCCGGCGGCCCCGGGTGTCGGGACCTGCCCGGCGCCCTGGTTCAGCACCTGGTAGAGGCTGGCCAGGTTGAGGGTCAGGACCTCGCCGGTCTCCAGGCCCGCCCCCGGTTCCAAGGCCAGATGCAATCCGCCAAAGCGGTCCAGGGCCGCGATCAGGGTGGCGGGGTTGACGACCACCCCCGGGGCTAGGCTCACCGGGGTGGTGGGCACGTCCAGGACGATGACCCCCTCGCTGCGGTTGGTGGCGGCCGAACTGGCAAACAGTTCCTCCTGGCTGGCCCCGGCGGGAATCTCCTGGTACTGGAAATTCTGCGGCACCATCAGGACGCGCACCCCGCTGATGACCAGCCGGCCCAGCGGTCCCAGGGGCGGCTCGGGGGTCGGGGTGGGGGTGGGGGTGCGCTCCCCGCCGTCGGCGAAGGG
>DAOQTN010000527.1:0-2371 GCA_035340555.1 Anaerolineaceae bacterium
ACTGCCAGGGCAGCTTGAAGGTTGGAATGCCGGGGGGATTGAGCCAGGCCAGCAGGCCGGTCGTGCGCCGTTTTTCGGGGGTGAATTTATCAAAGCCCACTAGGACCAGACTGGCCGCCAGCAACCCGGCGCCAATCCATTGGGCGGTGGTCAGGGTTTCGTGTAGCCATGTGTGGGCAAGGCCCACGGTGATCATCAACTCCAAAAAACCCAGCATGGCGGTCTGCAGTCCGCCTACATGCTTGACCCCGGTGAACAGGGTCAGACGGGAGGCAAAGGTCAGGATACCCATGCCGACAATTGGCCACCAGGGTGTGGCCGGCGGTGGCAGGGTGCGGTTGAACAGCAGGTAGGCCAGCACCACCGTTGCCGCCATGGCATACAGGGTGTACAGAGTGACTGTCGGAGCCGGCACTTCATAGAGCACGCGCTGATTGATGATCAGGTGCAGAGCATAAAGGATGGCTGACCCCAGCATCATGGTAGCCCCCAGCAGATTTACCCCATCGCGTCCGGCCTGGATCAGCAAATAAATCCCTGGAACAGACAGCACCATCCTGAAAATGGTCAGCCGGCTGATGGGTTGGCGATCCAGCATGAGCCAGAACGCCACAAAGATGGGATAAAACGCGTACAGCAGTTGACCCACACCGGCATCCAGTGTTTGCAGCGAGGTATAGTAGAGAATGGATCCCAAACCATTGACCACGCCAGCCACCGTGCAGCCGATTAATCCCACCGGGAAAATGTAAAAGAATTGGCGCCGAAAGATCAACATTAATATGGTGAGCAGCGCCGCCGCAATGGTGGTGCGCAGTGCCACAACCGCCAGGGGGGCAAAACCGAATAGAATCGCCTGCTTGCCAAAAATCGGGACAGCGCCCAGGAACAACGCCGATGCGAGTGCGGCGGATATTCCTGTCTTTCGCTGCCGGGTGTTCATGGCTGTGATCCGTTCTTCGCTAGCCGAGCAGTGCCCTGACTTCATCCTGCAGGTCGTCGCTCATAAAGTCCCCCTTCTGCATCAAGGTCTGGATGTGTCCTTTGAGACGGGCTTTTTCGGCCGGTGTCAATTCTTTGGCGGTGACCACAATCACCGGAATTTCGGCCGTATCTGGATCAGCCTCCAGTGCCTGCAGTACGCCGAAACCATCCACTTCGGGCATCATCAGATCCAGGATGATCAGATTGGGCTGTTCCCGTTTGGCCAGTTCAATAGCCTCGCGTCCATTGGTGGCCTCAAACAGCTCATAATTACCCTGGGATTGTAAAATTCTGCGGATCAACCGGCGCACGTCCGGGTTGTCATCAACAATGGCAATCCGCGGGAAGCGGTCGATCGCCACCCGGCTCAACGCCGCCAGCAGACCGTCCTCCGGGCTGTCCTCCATAGCCTGGGTGGAGAGGACCACGTTGCGGGACCAGCCCTCACCTAGAATATTTTTCTCAATGGTCATGGTGTGGCCGGTGCAGTTAACCACAATCCGCTCGCTGGGTTTGATCTGGCCATTGCGGATCAACTTGATCAACCCGGCAAACGCCACCCCGGCTGCCGGCTCGACAGACAGCCCCTCCATTTTAGCGATCAGATGCATGGCCCGGTAGGAGTCCTCGTCGCTGACACTCTCAAATGTTCCACCGGAGGCGGCCAGAATGCGTTGCCGGAGCAGGGTATAGGTCCGCCCGGGGTCGCCGGTGGCCAGGGTGATGATTTGGGTGTTGGGGGCCTGGACAGGGGTGGCCGTTTCCTGCCCCAAACGCCAGGCGTGCACCATCGGGGCACAGCCTTCCGCCTGAATGGCCGCAATTTTGGGAATCCGATCAATCAATCCCATCTGGAATAATTCACCAAAGCCTTTCAGGACACCCAGAGGACCCATCCCACCACTGACTGCCTGGATGTACCAGTCCGGGGCGGTCCAAATGGGCATGCCGTGATTGCCGCTGTCGCTTGGCGGGCCCAGCAGGGCGGTCAGCTGTTCCACGATCTCGTAGGCGATGGTTTTCATGGCCTCAATATTGGGAATGCTGCGGGCTCCCGTGTCCTGGTAAAGGCCGCGCTGGCGGGCAAATGTGTTGGCCACCTGTTTGGCCTGGTCATACGAGCCGGTGATTTTTACCACCTGGGTTCCGTAGATGGCCACTTCACGCATCTTGGCACCGGGGACCAGGCTCGTCAGGAAGGCCCAACACTTGATCCCGGCCCGGGCAGCGTAGGCGGAATAGGAAATCGCCACGTTGCCGGTGGAGGCAATGACCACCTCCGTCACCCCGGCCTCTTTCAGGGCTGCCACAGTGACGGCCGCCTGGCGATCCTTGAAGGAGTGCGTTGGACTTTGGCGCTCATCTTTAATGTAAAGATGAGCGCCAA
>DAOQTN010000528.1:0-2364 GCA_035340555.1 Anaerolineaceae bacterium
GGTGGGTGGCTGCCCATGGCCAGTCCCAAGTTTCGCTGGATATCTCGCCCACTGAGGCCATTGAGCAGGGGCGAAACATCATGCCCCAGTCCCGTTCTGCCATGGCTGTACCGATCGTCATCGGCAATCAGGTGCTGGGGATTGTTGAGGTGCAAAGCACCAAGCCCAATGATTTCGATCCTGACGCCATTTCTGTTTTCCAGACCATGGCGGATCAGATTGCCACCGGCTTCAGAAATGTCTCCCTGCTGGAATCAGCCCAAGTTAATCTGGATGAGGTCGGCTTGCTGTATCGTTCCAGCCGCCAGATCACCCAGGCCAAAGACGAGCGCGAGGTTCTCGATCACCTTTCCGAGGCCATGTCACACACCCAGTATGTCAGCATCATCCTGGAAGCCGCTGAAGATCATCTGGTCATCCGCTCCATCCATGATCCCAAGGGAACCGGGTTTGACGCGACGCTGCGGGGCGTTGCCCTGCCTGTCCGTCAGGGTCTGGGACGTCTGGCCGAGAATCCCATCCTGCTGGTCGAGGATCTACGGGGTGCATCGGAATTCGAAAATCTACTGACATTCCTGGCGCGCCGGGAGTGCCGCAGTGCGGCACTGATTCCCATTCTGGTGGAGGGGATTCCACAAAAGGTCATTGCCATTGGATCCCGCGAAACAGCCGCTCTCTCAGGCAACCTCCTGCAGCCCTACACCAGCATTGCCGAAGTTGCCGGCTCCACACTGGGTCGCTTGCAGTTGGTCGGCAATCTCAGCGCCCGCCTGTCTGACATTGAAAGCATTGCGCAATTCAATCAGGCTATCTCCACGGAAACAGATTTGAACCGACTGTACAAAGTATTGCACGATCAGTCTGTCCGGACATTCGGAGCGGACATCTTCTTCCTGATCGCACTCTACGACCGTAAAAGCGAGATGATTGAAATCCCCTACTTCTACCAGGGGGACCGATTTGTGCAAATGGCCCCCTACCCGGTCGGAGACGGCCTGGTTTCCCAAGTCATCCGGACAAGGGAACCGTTGATGTTGGTCAAAAACATCGAGCAGGCTCTGGTCCAAATGCGGGCCATTCATGCCGGTGGGGTGGCCAAATCCTGGTTGGGCGTTCCCCTGATCGCAGGCGGTGACTTGGTTGGCGTCCTCTCAGTGCAGGATATCGTCAACGAAGAACGTTTTGATGACGGCGACCTGACCCTGTTGATGACGCTGGCGCCCCAGATTGCCAACGCCATTCGCAATGCCCAGCTATTGAAACAAACCCAGGAGAGCCTGCTGGCCTACGAAGCAGAACGGGCCCTGTTGGGTATTCTGCTGGCCAACACACCGGAACAAATTTACATCAAGAATGCTGCGGGAGAATATCAACGGGTCAGCCAATCGTTTGCTGATTGGGTGGGGATCCCATCCCCGGATGATATTACCGGAAAAACGGACCTGGAGATTTTTGGCGCCGAGATGGGCCAGCAGATCTTTGAAGTTGAGCGCGCCCTCCTGGCTGCCGGCATCAACCAAATCGGCGAAATCGAGCAAATCAAAGACAAGGCTGGTAAACTGAGCTGGGGGACACATTCCCGCATCCTGCTGTCTGACTCGGCCGGATTGACAACCGGCATTTTGGGCATCCGTCAGGATATCACGGACATCAAAGTTGCCGAACAACTATCCCTGCGACGGGCGGATCAACTTCAGACGATTGCGGATATTGCCCGGGAATCCACCGGCACCCTCGATGTGAATGAATTGCTGAAAAAAGCCGTGAATTTGATTCGCGATCGGTTCGGTTTTTACCACGCCTCGATCTTCCTCATCGACCCCAATGGCGAATATGCGGTTCTGCGCGAGTCCACCGGAGAAGCCGGAGCCCGGATGAAAGAGGCCAGCCACCGCCTGGTTGTGGGCTCGGCATCCATGGTGGGGACATCCACCCAACGCAGCGAGCCGGTGGTTTCAAATGACGTCACTGCGGCGCCCAATTATTATCCCAACCCGCTTTTGCCCGAGACACGTTCCGAATTGGCCATTCCGCTGCGTTCAGGCAGCCGGGTTCTGGGGGCGCTCGATGTCCAAAGCACGCAGACCCAGGCATTTTTGGCCGATGACATTGAAATCCTGCAACTCCTGGCGGATCAAATTGCAATTGCCGTTGCTAACAGCAATCTCTTTGCCCAAGCCCAGGGCGCCTTGGAGCGACAGCGTTTTGTCAATGAAGTCACGGCCGCGGCCGCCTCAGCCCAGAGCCTGGACGACGCGATCGCCACCGCAGTGACTGGTCTAAGGGAAGTCATGGGTGGGGATCGCATCAGTGTATTCCTCGCTGATGAAGGCAAACAACAACTGCACCTCCATTCATCAGCAG
>DAOQTN010000529.1:0-2363 GCA_035340555.1 Anaerolineaceae bacterium
TCGGCTTCACTCAGGTCGTGGATCAGGGCCGTCTGGAAGGCCTTGTGCAGGCGGCGCAGGTGGCCCTGTTCGGTCTCGTGGGCCATGAGGGTCTGGGCGGCGTCGCGGATGGAACGCGCCAGCTCAGCCAGGCGCTCAGCCAGGGCAGTGGCCGTGCGGATGACGTGCCCCGGCCTGTGGCGGAAAGCCTCCGACCAAAGGGTGCGCCAGGCGGCGGCATCACGCGGGTCGGCGGGCCAGCGCAGCTTTTCTTTGAGCATCTGGGCCACATGCTCGATCTTGAGGGCCGTGTCGCCGCCATCCCAGCCCAGCACGCGCAAGGTGGGCAGGTCGCCGCTCTCTTGATGGAAGTGGGCGAAGGTCATCTCGCGCTGGGTGCTCTGCTGGCTGCCCACCGCCGAGATGAAGAGCAGGTCATCCAGGTTCCAGGTGGCCTGGTCCGTCTTGCTGCTGCGCTGCTTGGTCACCAGGCGGTTCAGGATGCGGCGCATGACCGTGATGGGCAGGCGCTTGGTCTCGAACTGGATGTAGAAGATACCCCAGGGTTGGCCGTCCACCAGCGGGCGCACCTGGCGGATGGATTCGATCCTGGCGGCAAACTGTGGGTCAATCCCCAGCTCGTCGGGGCTGTATTCAAAGGTCAGTTGATCGACATCATCCACTTCGATGGGCCAATCCATCTCGTCGCGCAGGTAATCGATCAGCGCGGGGAAGTCGGTGACGGTGCGCAGCTTCTTGACGGCGGTGACATCCATATCAGTTCAACTCCATCCAGGCCAGCAGGGCGGCTTCTTCTCCCACCAGGGCCTGCACTTTTCGCAAGTAGGTGTTGGCAATGTGCTTATCCATCTCACGGCGAATTTCTTTTAACGTCGGGCGCTCGATCTGGGTGCGGCGCGGGGTTTGGGGTGTGCATTCCACAAACGGCATGATGCGCGTGGCATCCTCCACAATTTTCTGGCTCTCGATTTGGTAAAGATACCAGCGTGTGAAGGCAGCCTGCTCATCCCATTCTCCGTCCGCGTTCTTGGCGGGCAGGCGGTAGCAGAAAAAGACGGCTTTGGCATCCGGCGAGAGATGGGCCTTGCCGCTGAACAAGCGCCGCGGCAGGAGGGGGGCCTGCTTCACCAGGTCGGGGTGTTCTTGGGCCAGGCGCTGGTAAGCCAGGTACATACTCTCCACCGAGGTGGTAGTGCCATCGGCCACCTGGTTGAATTCCTTCAAGGCGGCGTAATCGTCATCCGGGGTCAAGAACTTGCGCCCTTCGATGCCAAAGGTTTTGGAGATGCGCAGCGCCTTGTGGGTCACGCGCTCATACAGGCTGAGGATGGCGTTCATCTCATCCGGCGGCAGGAAGTTCCACAGGTAGACCGTGCCGCGCACAACTTTCAAGGCCGGGTGATCGGCGATCAAGGCCGCTTCTACATTGGGATCCAGGCGGCGGTCAACGCGGCCAATGCGCTGCATCAGGCGCACCGGGTTCCAGTGCAAATCGTAGTTGATGATGCAAACGGCATCCTGCAAGTTCAGGCCTTCGGCCAGCACATCGGTTGCCACCAGGACGCGAATTTCCTGTATCCCATCCTGGGCAAGCTCGGCGCTGTTGGCATCGTTGTAGTAGGGCGAGAAGGCGTGCACCGCCTCCCCGGCGTTGTTATACTGGCTGTCCACTTGCGCCAGCGGGCCAATGCCCGCCTTTTTTAGCTGCTCGGCCAGGTAGCGGGCGGTGGTCTGGTATTCGGTAAAGATCAGCACCTTATGCTGCGAGAGCACAGGGTCGTTTTTCAGCAGGGTGACCAGGGCTTGCAGCTTATCATCCTGGGCGGGATCAAAGTCCTTCAGCTCGTCCAGGTAGCTGGCGAGCTGATCCATATCCAGCAGGCAGTCCATCACCATCTCGGCTACGTTGTACACGCTGCTGTCCAGCGTCTCGATCTTTTTCTTGAATTCTTCGGGGACGATATCCTCGTCGGCATCTTCCTCCCCTTCATCCAACAGCCCGCGCTGGCTGACGTGCTCTTGGATGGCGTCCATCAACCCGGCGTGCTGGGTTTCCCAACGTTTGGCGGTCTTGGGGTTGTGCAGTTGCACAAAGTAGAACAGCTTGAGCAGCAGGTCTTCGCAGGAGGCCCGGAAAGATACGGCCGAGCTTTCGAAGCGCTTGAGCAGCAGGGTGCGAACCAGGCCCACCACCTGTTTCTGGCGGCCTTCTTCGAAGGAGTCCACCTCAGTGGCTTTATCCAGCCGGTAGTTGACCGGGAAGTAGATTGGCAGGGTGACGAGGGGACGGTCTTTGTTGAAGCCCTCAATCAACTTGTCGAGCAGCTTGCCATAGGTCTTCTGGAGCGAATACCCCGCCACCT
>DAOQTN010000530.1:0-2360 GCA_035340555.1 Anaerolineaceae bacterium
TAAATATCCCCCGTGGTCTGGGTGGGAATGTCGAAGTCATACTGCTCATAGCCGCAGTACGGGGCGTCCTTGCGCAAATCGTGGGCCATGCCGCTGCCGCGCAGCACCGGTCCCGACAGTCCATAACGGATCGCATCCTCGCCGGAAATGACCCCAATCTTGCGGGTGCGTTCCAGGAAAATCGCATTTTTGGTCAGCAGGGCGTCATACTCGGCCAGGCGGCGGGGCATCAGGTTCAAGAAATCCCGCACCGCTTTTTCAAATTCAACCGGTACATCCCGCCAGAGGCCTCCCGGGCGCACATAGGTGGTCATCATGCGGGCCCCGGACACCAATTCAAAAATGTCCAGAATGATCTCGCGTTCCCGCATGCCATACAGGAAAACCGACATTGCCGCCAGATCAAGAGCCGAGGTTCCCAGCCAGAGCAGATGGGATGAAATGCGCTGCAGTTCGGCCAGGATGACGCGCAGCGCCTGGGCCCGCGGCGGCACATCCAGCTCCGCCAGTTTTTCCACAGCCAGGCAGTAGACCAGGTTGTTGCCAATCGGGTTCAGATAATCCAGGCGGTCGGTCATCACCTCCGCCTTCTGATAGGTCTTGGCTTCCATATTTTTCTCGACCCCGGTGTGCAAAAAACCGATGTCGGGAATGCAGGTGATGATGATTTCACCATCCAGTTCCAGCAGGAGCCGCAGCACGCCGTGGGTGGCCGGATGCTGGGGGCCCATGTTCAACAGCATGGTTTCGCCCGTCAGGGCGCGCTCAGACACCAGATGGCTCAGTTCACCAAGGTTGATTTCCTGAAGATCGCTCATCGCCTCACTCCTCCCCCCGGGGTTTGTGCAGCCGGATTTCATCAAAGTTAAAGGTGAACTGGGGTTCCTCATACCCCAAGGGGTAATCCTTGCGCAGGGGATGACCCTCCCAGTCAGCCGGCAGGATGATGCGGCGCAGGTCCGAATGCCCCTCAAAGCGGATGCCAAACATATCCCAGATTTCTCTTTCCTTCCAGTTGGCATTGGGGTAGACCCCTTCCAGGGTGGGCATGGCCGGGGCGTGGCCGTTGAGGGGGATGCGCAGCCGCAGGACCTGGTTGGTTTTCAGGCTGCGCAGCTGGTAAATCACATGAAAGCGCGGCTGCTGCTGCGGCCAGTAATCCACCGCGGTGGCGGTGAGCAGCAGGTTGTACCCCAGTTCATCCCGGGCGGCCAGTGCAGCGGCCGGGGCCTGATCCGGTTCCAAGGTCAGGGTCAGTTCACCGCGAAATTCATCCGCCCGGGCGCCGAACCGGTTGCTAAACAGCGTGGCAGTGGCTAGTGTGTTTGCGTCCATATCAAGCCCAATCCTTCAATTTTTCCCGCTTGACTTTTTCATGCAGGGCCATGATGCCGTTGATCAAGCCCTCCGGGCGCGGTGGGCAGCCGGCCACATAAATATCCACCGGAACCACCTCATCCACACCCTGGACAATGGCATAATTGTTGAATACGCCGCCGCAGGAGGCGCAATCCCCCATGGCGATGACCCATTTGGGGTCGGGCATTTGATCATACAGCTGCCGCAGCACGGGGGCCATTTTTCGGCTGACGCGTCCGGCGACAATCATCAAATCAGACTGGCGCGGGCTGGCCCGCATCAGTTCCATGCCAAAGCGGCTCATGTCGTAATTGGCCGCCTGGGCAGCCATCATCTCAATGGCACAGCAGGCCAGGCCGAAGAGCATGGGCCACATGGAATTGGTGCGCGACCAGTTGATGGCATCTTCCAGCTTGACCGTAATGGCACCCAGGTTGCCGGTTTTTTGCTCTAATCCCATTCCAGTGCTCCTTTCTTCCAGGCATAAACGAAACCGACCAGCAGCACCAGCAGGAACAGCACCATCTCAATCAAGCCCGGGACGCCCAGCTCACGCAGGATCACCGCCCAGGGCAGGAAAAAGACGATTTCAACATCAAAGAGGATGAACAGCACTGCGATCAGGTAATAGCGGACCGACATCCGGCGCTTGCCCTGGCCGTAGGGCACCATGCCCGATTCATAGGGCGCCCCCTTGCGTTTGGTCGGGCGGCGCGGCCCAAATATGGTTCCCAGGGTCACCACCAGGGCAGCCAGCGCCAGAGCCAGGGTGAAGATAATAATGAGAGGGTAGTAATCCTGCAGCATGACCACCTCGGCTAATGTTTACAAATTTTATCCAAATAATGGGTTGAGTATATCACAAGAACGACGGCTGGTACCACAAATCTCCGTCGGTGATTACCATTATACAAAAAAGTCACGGAAATATCATCCCCATTGACACCCGGGATTTCGAAGCAGTACGAAGGCATCTGTAAGACCACCAGAAGGCTTCTGCG
>DAOQTN010000531.1:0-2352 GCA_035340555.1 Anaerolineaceae bacterium
TCGGCGTTGAGGGTGGCCAGTTCGGCCACAATCTTGGGTTCCTGGCGGGCAAACTCGGCCGCGCTGTCAGCGCCGCGCGGGGTATTCGAGCCGCCGTAGGGTGAGCCAGACGGGTAAGGGGTTTGATCCAGCGTGGGGAAGTAGTTGAGCACGTTGGCGCTGGCAACCACAATGCGCCCTCCCACCGCCGGCGGGGTGGCCGGGCGGGGATTGGTGCGGGTAAACGTTGGGGCAGCCGTGGGCTGCAGGCGGTACCAGTTGTAGGGCAGCACCAGGGAAGAGGTGCTGGTATTGATCGGGCCCTGATCCACAATGCCCGTGACACCGGTGACGGTATCGCCGGCGCGCATGGCATCATCATTGGGATAGTAGGAAATCGGGTTGGGATTTTGCCCACTGCTGGCATCATCCAGAATGATCATCCGGGTGAATTGGTAGTAGGGATCGGTACCCGTGTATTTGGTGACATTGTGAATCTGAGGAACACGGCCACCGGCGCCCAGCGTCACCTGGCCGTAGCGGCCCTGGAAGTAGTTCTGCTGGACGGTGAGGGTTTCGGGGATGGTGACCAGCATACCTTCGTAGGCTTCAAGCGAGAAGGCTGCATCGGCTACATCCGGCAGGTCAACAACTACCGGGGTTGGAACGGAGCCAGTTCCGCATAAGGTCAGTACGGGCGTACTGGCCAGCGTGACCTGGGTTTGTCCACGGTACTCACTCACTGTACCGCTGATTCGAATCATATCTCCCAGGGCAACGTTGCTATTGTTGGAGTTGTTGTAAATGAAAATACCTTCTGAGGTTGCCGGGTTGCTGTCAGCCGTGAGGGACTGCAGGTAAAAACCGCGCAGGGCTGGTGAAGCGCCTTCGTAATCAGCCACGACAATCCCTTCAGTGGTGACTGTACCCGTCAATGGACTGGTTGCGCCACTGCCCTGGATGTTGTGGATCGGGATGTAAGGATCGCCGCAAACATTGGTGGCAGCGGCAATGGTAAAGGTCCACACGTAATCCGCTGCCATGGGCTGGGCTGGCGGATCCTGGTCCAAGACCTGATCGTTCTGGACGGTGGCGGTGCAGGTTTCACCGGGGAGGAAATCCGCGGTGGGGTTGAAGGTATAGCTGGTGGGCCCACCGGTGGTGGCACCGGAATGGTCACCGCTGATGGAGCAGAAGATATCGAAGAAGCTGTCGGGAGCAATCGTCACCGGCTCGCTGAAATCGATGATGATGTCGGCGTTCGCAGCAACACCCGTGGCGCCGGTGGCGGGGGTGGTGGCGGTAACCGAGGGATCAGCGTCGGAGCCGGAGGTGGTGAAGGACCAGGAATAATCGGCAGCCATGTTGTCGATTGTGCCGTCCTCGTCAACGATGAAATCAGCTTCGAGGGTGACCGTGCAGAGCTCGCTGTAACCGAAGTCGATGGCGGGGTTCAACACGATGACCGGGTCGGCGCTTTCATCCACTGTGGCGGTATGGGCACCGCTGGTGGCGCAGCTGATGGTGTACCAGCCCGCTGACAGGGTGACGGCCTCGCTGAAGGTGATGGAGATGTTGGCATCCGGGGCCACACCCGTGGCACCCGTCGTCGGCACCGTGCCGGTGACGGAGGGGGGAGTGTCAGCGACACAAGAAAACGCGGCTGTGGTGGAATTGCGGGGAGCTGAAGGGCTGGTGACCGCAAAGTCGTTGTTATTGTTATCTGTATCTGTACAGCCACTGTTCAAGCGGGATTTGCTATTATTGGCTGCCGGCGCAGGAGTTGGTGTTGTTTCAACAAAAATGTTTGTAGCTGAGCCATAGCCGACAGAGTCAACAATGTTATTTGAACTATCGCGGATGGCTAAACCGCCGCTTGAGCCAGACAGCGCGCCAGTTCCACTATGAGTGTAAGTAATATCAGCCGTTGTAGTTCCATCATAACCGGGGTTGGCGGCAATTAAATAATACCCACCTGCTGGGATGATGGTACTGGCTGAAAACGTTAGTAAAGTTACGTCTGAAGTGCCAGACGCAGAGCGGTAAACGACTTTGTATCCATTTACGTCTATGGCACTGCCACTTACATTATGGATTTCAATAAATTCGTCTGCGGCTGTTCCGCCAGCCACCTGGAATTGACTGATCACCAAAGATGTGGAAACCGCCTGCACCGGTTGCGGTGCGGCGGTGACAACAGCGCCGATGGCAAGTGCAAGGGCCATCAGCAAGTTAATGAAGCGAAAACTTGCTTTCATTCTTTTTTCCTCCTGAGGAAATTGTGGGGAAGGGTGGGCAGATGCTTAAATTCCGGTAAATTCGCCCGAATTTGATTATATCACAGGGGCGGGAGATTGAATCTTAGAATTCGGG
>DAOQTN010000532.1:0-2346 GCA_035340555.1 Anaerolineaceae bacterium
TCATCTGCATCGCAGTCCCGTCCACCTGACCTGAGCCCAGACGCAGCGTGGTCACCCCTGCCACCCCTTCCACTTCAGCTAGTTTCCGGGCCAGATCCGGAGCGGCCCCCATATTCCCCCCACCAAGCACCAGGGAGGTCGGCATGACCAGGTAATCCGCACCCAGGCTGCGCTTCAGATAACCCAGAAAGCCGCCAAATGTGCTGGACAACACCCCCGCCAGAGCGACCACAATGGCCAGACCAATCAACATCGCCAGCGCGGTGACAGCGGCCCGCTCGGGTTGGCGGGCCAGATTGCGTTGGGCAAGCTGCCCCTCCCGGGCAAAGAAGATTCCCAGCAGGCGGCCAAAGGTCTCAGCCAGCGGCTGGACCAGTACCGGGGCACTCAAAATAATGCCCACCAGAAAAAGCACCGCCCCCAAAGCGGCCAGGTTGAAACTGCCGGTGATCAAGGCAATCACCGCGAGTCCGATTAAAACGAAACCCACAATGGCGCGGGTGCGCACTTTTCTGGCCGCCTGTTGGGTGGTTTCCAGACGCAAAGCTTCCAGGGGGGTGATTTTGCTGGCAGACAGGGCCGGGATCAATCCCGCCAGGACGGTCACCCCAACCCCCAAGACCAGGGAGATCGCCAAGTTTTCCGGTGTGACAATTGGAGCTCCCATTTCCATGTATAGAAATTCCTGCGCCAGCGGTGTCACCACCGCCATCATGGCCACCGCAAAGAGGTAACCAGCCACCAGGCCCAGGATCGTGCCCAGAATTCCCTGCAGCAGTGTTTCAAACAGGATGGCCAGAACGATGGTCCGGCGGGATGCCCCCACCGCCCGCAGCAAACCGATATCCCGGCGGCGTTCCGCAACCACCGTGCGGAACGTATTGAAGATCACAAAGCCCCCCATCGCCAGGGCCAGGATGCCAAACAGCAAAAAGGCGGATTGTCCCACCGCAACGGCGGAAGAAAATTCTGAATCTCCATCCGGGGCAATCAGCGAGTAAGTTGAACCCAACCGGGATTGGACTGCGGCCGAGACTGCGGCATTGTCCGCATTTGCATCCAGAACGGCTTCAATCGTATTGATTTGGCCGGGCAGGTTGAACATTTGCTGGGCCTGCTCCAACGGCACATAAATTTCTTCCGACCCGATCACCGGCATGGCGGGGGCATACACGCCCACCACCGTCAGGTCAACCGTCCCGGTGGCCGCCGGCAGGGTCCAGACATCATCCGGCCGGAGGTCCAGCTTTTCCGCCAGGGATTCCGAAATGAGCACGGCCTGCCCGTCGGCTGATTGCAAAAACCGCCCGGCTTGGATTGAAAAAGCCCGCACCTGGGCCACCGTGGCCGGATCCACCCCGACGACAACAATTGATTTCACCGGTTGATAATCAGCCACGGCAGGACGCACCAGGCTGTCGGGAATGATCAGCGGCTGGCTCAGGATGCCGGTGGCAGACCCCACCCCGGATGCGGCTTGGACGACTTCCAGAGTTTGATCCTCAAACGGATTGCCGGAGGTGCTGCGGACGCTTAATTCCACCTCGCTGACGGCAGCCATCATCTGGCGCGCCACCACCCGCTCCAGGGCAGGAATCATGGCATTCAGGCCAAAGATGATCATGACCCCCAGCACAATCGCCAGGGTGGTCAGGAAAGTGCGCAGTTTATGCCCGGTAAGATACTGCCAGGCCAGTTTCCAGGCGATGTTCATAGCGCCTCAACTTTCTCTTTCACCCGATCCGCTTCACCGGAATCAGCCAGATTCAACCGGGTTTCGTCCACCACCCGGCCGTCCTTGAGGAAAATAATCCGGTCAGCATAGGCGGCAATCCGTGGATCATGGGTCACCATTAATATGCTGCGGCCCCACTCATCCACCACGCGCCGCAGCAAACCAGCCACTTCATCACCGGAGCGGGAGTCCAGATTACCGGTCGGTTCATCCGCCAGAATCAAGGCCGGTTCACTGATCAGGGCCCGGGCAATTGCCACCCGCTGCTGCTGTCCGCCGGATAGTTGATCCGGACGCCGGTGCATATGCTCCGCCAGGCCCAGGCGGGTGAGCCATTCTCCGGCCTTGCGGGAGGCCGGCCCGCTCTTTTCACCGTCCAGGACCAGCGGCAGGGAGACGTTCTCCTGTGCGGTCAGCACGGGAATAAGGTTAAAGAACTGAAAAATAAAGCCTATCTGCTGACGGCGGACGGCCGTCAGGTGCAGATCATCCAGCGCTGACAGGTTTTGACCGTTCAGGACGACCACACCCTCGGTGGGACGGTCCAGTCCCCCCAGCAGATGCAGCAGGGTGGATTTGCCGCAGCCGCTGGGGCCCATGACGGCCACAAA
>DAOQTN010000533.1:0-2339 GCA_035340555.1 Anaerolineaceae bacterium
AATAAACACTAGCCGCACTGTGATTTAGAAGGCATAATCAGATTTGGCAAAATATTTTACTAATTTTGTCCGAGTTTAGAATACGTTCAATACAGGAGGATGCGATGCCCCCAAAGGGACGAATTGAAGTCAAAGAATTGACTTGCAAAGGCTGCAATCTTTGTGTCGGGGCCTGCCCCCAGCACGTGATCGCGCTCTCGGAAGGGATTAACCCGAAAGGTTATCATCCGGCCACCCTGGTGGCGGAAGGCTGCACCGGCTGCGGAATTTGTGCACTGATGTGCCCGGAAGCCGCCATTTCTGTTTATCGTGAGACGGCCAACCGTCTGACAAAGGCGGAGGCATAACATGGCTCGTGAGTTGATGAAAGGCAATGAAGCTGTGGCTGAAGCAGCTGTGCGCGCCGGCTTGGGCGCATATTTTGGCTATCCCATCACACCCCAGACCGAACTGTTGGAATATCTTTCTCATCGCATGCCTGAACTGGGTCGCGCTTTTGTGCAGGCTGAAAGCGAATTAGGCGCTATTAACATGGTGTATGGCGCCGCCTGCACCGGAACCCGTGTGATGAGCTCCTCGTCGAGCCCGGGTTTCAGCCTAATGATGGAAGGTGTTTCCTATATTGCCGGTACCGAGATCCCCGTTGTCCTCGTGGATGTCATGCGCGGTGGTCCGGGCTTGGGCAATATTGCCCCTGCCCAGGGTGATTACAATCAGGTGGTTCACGGTGGTGGCCATGGCGATTATCATTCCATTGTTTTGGCTCCCGCCACGGTCCAGGAAGCAGTTGATCTCACCGTTCTGGCTTTTGACCTGGCCGAAAAATACCGCTCGGTCACAGTTGTATTACTGGACGGCAGTCTGGGTCAGATGATGGAACCTTGTGAACTGCCCCCCATGGCCCCGCTGCGTGGCGTTTCCACGGCTGAGTGGGCGACCACCGGTACCATGGGCCAGCGCAGCCGCAGAATTCTGTCATCCATTTATTTGAACCCGCCCGAAGAGGAAGTGGCCAATATCCGCATGCTTAATCGCTGGCAGGAAGTCGAAGCCAACGAAGTGCGCTACAAGACCTACTTCACTGAAGATGCCAAATATCTGGTCGTGGGCTTCGGCTCAGCCGGTCGCGTGGCGGTTTCTGCTGTGCGTGCTGCCCGGGCTGAAGGCATCCCGGTTGGCCTGCTGCGGCCCATCACCCTGGCCCCCTATCCCACGAAGATCCTGGATGAACTGACCGACAAGGTCGATGGTTTACTGGTCACCGAGATGAACGGCGGGCAGATGCTTGAAGATGTCCGCTCCATCGTGCGCGGCCGCAAGCCGATTGAATTCTACGGCCGTCTGGGCGGGATTGTTCCCTTCCCGGATGAAATCTTGGGCGAGATCCGGCGCATGGCTGCCGGTCCCATGCCAACCGATGGACATCCTCGCGAGCGCTGGCTCAAGCGTATGGCGACTGTGATTGAGTGAGGTAAAAATGGTAACTCAAACCACCCCCGAACAAAATGTATATCAGCACCCCGAGGCGCTGGTTGATTGCTCCACGCATTACTGCCCCGGTTGTACGCATGGCATTGCCCACCGTTTGATAGCCGAAGTAATTGACGAAATGGGCATTCGCGATCGCATGATCGGTGTGGCCTCAGTGGGCTGCTCGGTCTTCGCCTATAATTATTTTGATTTTGACTTTGTTCAGGCCCCCCACGGCCGGGCGCCGGCGATGGCCACTGGTGTTAAACGTTCCCTGCCTGATCGGGTTGTGATGACCTACCAGGGTGATGGCGATATGGCCTCTATTGGCATGGGGGAAATTGTCCATGCTGCTGCCCGCGGTGAGAACATCAGTGTGTTCTTTCTGAACAACAGCAACTATGGCATGACGGGCGGCCAGATGGCTCCCACCACCCTGCCCGGACAGAAAACATCAACCTCTCCCAGCGGCCGCGATGTGGAACTGCAGGGCTACCCCATTCGGGCTTCGGAGCTGCTGTCTACCCTGGATGGGGCCAGTTATGTGGTCCGCCGCAGTTTGCATGATCCCAAAAATATCCGTCTGGCCAAGAAAGCCATTCGTATGGCTTTCGAAACCCAGATCCGTGGTTTGGGCTTCTCCATGGTTGAGATGCTTTCCACCTGCCCCACGAACTGGGGTGTGCAGCCGCAGGATGCGATGAAGTGGCTGGAAGCAAACATGGTGCCCTATTACCCGCTGGGCGACTACAAAATTCATCCGGCTGTTGCCGAGATTCAAATCTAACAGAGGGACGACATGCAAACCGAAATTATCTTCTCCGGGTTTGGCGGTCAGGGCGTGCTCTTTGCCGGGCAGCTCCTCTCCT
>DAOQTN010000534.1:0-2332 GCA_035340555.1 Anaerolineaceae bacterium
GCATGCGCCAGCCCAAAGTCAGCAGGAAGGCCCCCAGAATGAAGCTGGCCACCCCGCGCCGCGGCAGTGAATTGGGCGCGGAGGTGAAGTAAATCACCAGGTAGAGAATCAGGGCAATGAAGGCGGCAATGGCCACCCCCTTCAGCGTCTCCGTGCGGCTGCTGGACCGGTCGACATCATACAACTCAACCAGCAGCAGCAGCCAGGCGGCCGGCAGCAGGTAATACCAGCCAGGAATGCGCTCACCAAGGAACTCCCAGGTGAAGTTCAGCCATTCCTGGGGGGATTGGGCCCAGAAATAAAGGGCGATCATCAAGGCCAGAACGGCAGCGATCAGATCGCCGCTGAAGAGGATGAACCGGCGTTCACCCGCGCTGAGCCGCCAGATGCGTTTTTGAGGTTTGGTGTAGATGCTCATCAACTGTCTTCAACAGCCCGGTCTGCCATGTTCCGACAGGCGTCGGGGCTGCATGCTCCTTTCCCAAGATCAGACCACCCGCCGGCCTGGCCGCTGCCGGCCACTTCCGGCCGCTTCCGACCGCTTCCGGTCGGCTCCAGCCGTTTCCGGCCGCTCCCGGCAGGTCCAGCCGCGGCTGGTTTTATTTCAGGTCCTTTTTACGCCAGCTGGTTGAAATTATACTCCACAAAAAACCACCACCCCAGCAAAAATGCATCACCATGATCGCGAGCGGGATGCCGACCAGCAGAAAAGCGTCCCGCCGGCGCCAGGCCAGTCCCAGGCTGCCGGCAATCAGGACGGCCAGATACAGCCCCACCACACCCATCCAGGCCAGTGCCGCCAGATTCCACCAGGGGGCCAGCAGGGTCAGGATGGCCAAACCCAGCACAAACAGCGGTGGCAGGGCCTGGCGCCAGCGCAGCGTGGCCGGATAGCGGCGCAGCATCTGGTACTTCCAGAAACCGTATCGGGCATACTGACGGGCCAGTCCGGCCAGGGTGGCGCGGGCGTAATAGCCGCAGCGCACCCCGTTGTCCAGGTAAACCGTGCCGCCATTGAGGCGGATGCGGGTGTTAAATTCGTAATCCTCGTTGCTGAGCAGGGTGGGATCATAGGCGCCGATTTTCTTAATCAGGCCCCGGCGGTAGGCGCCAAAAGGAACCGTGTCCACCGGACCGGAGGGGGCACCCAACCGGTAGAGGGCATCGCCGACGCCAAAGGGATGGGCCGCAGCCAGGGCAATGGCGCGCGCCAGGCGGGTCTTCCCCCCGGGTTGAATCTCCCACACCCCGCCCACATTGTCCCCCAGCCCGGCCCGGAGGTCGGCCACACAACGCTCAACGTAATCCAGAGCCGGGACCGAATGAGCGTCCAGCCGGATCAGAAACTCCCCGGCAGCGGCAGCAATGGCTGTGTTGAGCCCGCTGGGGATTGTGCGGGCGGGATTATCCACCACGTGCACCGCCAGATCGGGATGATTCTGCTGGTAGGCGGCAATCACCGCCCGGGTCCGATCCGTTGACAACCCGTCGGCAATCACCACCTCCAGGTCAGCGCGGGGTGTGGTCTGCTGATAAATGGCCTCCAACAGCAGGGCGATGGTTTTTTCTTCGTTATAGCAGGGGACGATGATGCTGATCTCAGGCATTGCCGGCCTTTGCAGGGGAATTTGCATCCGCCTCCCGTCCAGGCGGAAGTTTAACAATGAAAGTGCTGCCCGCTTGGGGGGCCGATTCCACCCGGATGGTGCCGGCGTGAGCCCGCACAATCTCCCGGGCGATGGGCAGTCCCAACCCCACCCCGCGACCGGAGCCGCCGCGGCGGGACTTGTCCAGTTGGTAGAAGCGCTCAAAGATGCGCTCCTGTTCTTCAAGGGGGATGCCGGGACCGGTGTCGGTGACCCGGATGAGGGCTGACTCGCCTTCGCGGGCGGTGCTGAGGGTGATTTTGCCGCCGGCGGGGGTGTGTTTGAGGGCATTGTCGACCAGATTGGCCAGCACCTGGGCCAGGCGTTCCCCATCCCCGTTCACCGGCGGGATCTCCCCGATCACAACAGCCAGTTCAATCCCGGCCTGACGGGCCGGCAGCGAGAAGCGGGACTGGGTGTGCGCCACCAGGGCATTCAGGTCCACCGCGCCCAGGTGCAGATCGGCAATCCCCCCTTCCAGCCGGGTCAGGGTGAGCAGATCCGCCACCAGGCGGTGCATGCGGTCGGATTCCACGTTCATCACGGTGGCGGCCTCGCGCAGTTCCTCCGGGGAGGCCACCGTGCCATCCAGAATGGCCTGGGAAAATCCCTGGATCGCGGTGATGGGTGTTTTCAACTCATGAGAAATATTGGCTACCAGGTCGCGCTGGGCCTGCTGGGAGGAC
>DAOQTN010000535.1:0-2309 GCA_035340555.1 Anaerolineaceae bacterium
ATGCCGCCGCTGACGCGAGTCACCATGTTATTGAAGAAACTGTGAAGTAAAATGGCAATCAGGTAACCGCCAAGGCCAAAAACAAGTTTTTTCCAGCCCCGCTCATAACGCGCCAAGCCAAGACCAATACCCACCACAGCGCTGGCGGTCGCGTGGACCAAATTGGTGGATATCACCCGGCTGATCGCCACCCCCAAGGCCGCATTCTGAGCCGCTGAAATGTATGAGAAGTTTTCAATTATTGCAAACCCAATTCCAGCAGCGAAACCATAAATGGCTCCATCCACAAAATATGTAAAATCAATGCGCCGCACCAAATAAAGCAGGATCAGTGATTTTAGAAGTTCTTCAACAACCGGAGCAGAGTAACGGATCACGCCCTCCCGGTTCAGTAAATTCAGATTCAACACCAGTGTATTAATTTTTGCCGCCAGGAAGAAAACACCCACACCGGCAATAAAACTGAGGGCAACAAAACGAAATGCACCTGTTTTATACAGATCGCGTGAATAAATAATGTAGAGGACCAGCGCGGGGATGGCTGCAGCAATAATATAAGCTGGGATTAACATAGCCTTATCATACAATAAAACAAGCCGATCAACACATCAGATTGATTGTCAATTTTGAAAAGTCAGCCTTGCAGAGGAGTTATCCCCAGCAAGGCTGACCCAAGGAGCCGGGGCGAGTATGACCCGCCCCGGAAACAGACCAGATTACTTGCCTCGGCTAGCAGATTCCTTGCTGGGAGACCATTGCGACCACTTGTCTGTCGCTGGATGAATGGTCAGATTGCTGGAACCGCCACCCTGCCAGAATACTTGGAAGATGTTGGTGGTTTCGTCCCGGGTTGACGTATAGGCGATATTTGTACCGCCGCAATCCCAAGTCGGGCCCGAGTCAGCGCCCTTGTAGTCGGTCAAGCGGTATTCTTTATCGGTTCGCAGATCGTAAGTGTAAATATCCAAGTTGCCATTGCGCTCAGACTGATAGGCAATGCGATAACCTTCAGGTGACCAGGAGTGATTCCCCGTGTCTCCACTTGCGGCAGAGATCTTGCGCAGGTTCTGACCATCTATATCTACAACATAAAGATCGTAGATCCCATTGGGATTTAGCATGAGGAACGCAATCTGCTTGGCATTGGGGGACCAGGCGGGGTAGATCTCATCCGCCGGAGAATTGGTCAATTGGAATTCATTGCCTGTTGGGACATTGAGCAGGTAAAGATCCCAGTTGCCATTACGATTGGATTGGAAAACCACCCATTCAAGGTTCGGTGACCAGTAGGGGTTTTCGTCATCCGCCGGATTGATGGTCAGCTGCTTTTCGACCTTGGTCTTGAGATCGGTCTGGAAGATATCCCAGTTACCCGTGCGGTCAGACTGGAATGCCACCGTGTTGCTGTCACGTCCGAACATGGCATTGATGTTATTGGAACGAGTATTGGTCAGGCGGGTTTGTGTATTGCCACCGCTGTCAGTATAGTAAAGCTCCACATTGCCATCGCGGTTGCTTTCATAGACCACCCAGGCATCATTGGGCGAGCGGCTGGGGCGGGAATCCACTGCACCGGATTTGGAGAGATTGAAGAGTTTATAACCAGGCTGTCCCTCAACGCCATCCAGGCGGTAGACTTCCAGGTTTTGATCGCGGAAGGTGTGGAAGATGATCCACTGCGGGCAGGTTGCTGCAGCCGGAGTAGGCAGCGGTGGGATGATGATGAGCGGAGGCTCTGTGACCGTGGGTTTTGGAGTGGCTGTCTGGGTGGGTGTGGGAGTGATGGTGGGTGTGGGTGAGGGCAGAGAGCAGATTTCACCCAAGGCATCCTGCGAGCGGGTTGGGTAGGTATCCACCCGATAGGTGATGTTGACAGTGTGGCTGGCATTGGATGTCTGGAAGCTATCTGTGCCGTTAGCGGTCACGGTGCCCGAACCCGATTCCGAACCACCTTCCACAGACCAATCATAAGTAACGGGGAATGCGTTGGGATTGTTCACCGTCCAGATGTGATGAGCGCCGCCAATTTCGCAAACATAGCTCAGCGTGAGGTCAGTGAAGCAGTATTCACCACTATCCTGGATGTCAATCTCCAATCCACCAACCAAGATGCGAACGGTCTTGGGACCCGCTGAAGTGGTGAATGTGACTTGCCCATTCGCCGGAGCCGTGCCGCTGCCCGACTCAGTGCCACCAATCACCTGCCAGGTGAAATTCACCGGGAATGCGTTGGGGTTGGTCACCCGCCAGTTATAAATTGTGTCCTCGGGGAAGCCGCAGACAAAGTTGAGCTCAAGATCTGACACGGT
>DAOQTN010000536.1:0-2302 GCA_035340555.1 Anaerolineaceae bacterium
GGCGCCAGTGCCATGTTCACCTGGCCGGAAATGGCTGCATTGTGATAATCCGCCGACCCCACCATTGCCAGAATTTCACCGGTGGCAGGACGGATGGCAATCAGGGCCCCGTTGGTCGCATTGTTGGCGGCCAGTTGGGCCACCTGGTCGCGCACCAGCATCTCCGCCTGTGACTGAAGCACCGGGTCCAGAGTGGTGTAAACCGTAAAACCGGAGCGATAAATGGTTTGCGGATCGTAGCGCGCTTCCAACTCCGCCCGAATGTAATCCACCCAGTGCGGGTGGGTTGCCGTATATTGGCTGGGTTGGAAGGGGTAATTGATGATTGCCAGGGCTGCATTGGCGTAGTCTTCTGTGCTGATGCACACCCGCGGGGTTTCCGCGCGCACGTCGATGCAATTCTTTTCGGCGCTCAAGGTGTAGGTCAGATCCAGCACGGCGGATGTGCGTAGCAGCGTGGCATCGCGGTTGGTAAAAATATCATAAACAGAGGGGGCCTGCGGAATGCCGGCCAAAAACGCCGCCTGCCCCAGGGTCAGTTCGCCTGCGGAAACCTGGAAATAAGATTCTGCTGCGGCCTCAATGCCGTAAGACAAATTACCATAGTTCAATTCATTAATGTATAGTTCCAGAATCTCTTCCTTGCTGTACAACCGGGTGATTTCAGCGGCCAGCACAATTTCGCGAGCCTTGCGATCCAGCGTCCGCTCATAACGTTCATCCGGCAGCAGCAGCATGCGCGCCAACTGCTGGGTGATGGTTGAGGCGCCAGTCCCCTCACCATAGAGCATATTACGCCACAGTGCCCGGGCAATGGCCACCGGGTCAAAACCGGGGTGGTTGTAATACTCCTTGTCCTCGGTGGCAATGGTTGCCGCCAGCAGGTAGGGGGAAACCTTGTCCAGGGTGACATAAGTGCGCCGCCCGGCATTGGGATCGATGATCTCATAGAGCACATTATTGTTGCGGTCCAGGATGCGGGTGGTTTCAAACTGGGAGGCACTGGCCCGCAGATTTTCCACACTGGGCAAATTTTGCAATATGACAAAATATTGAACCACCGCCACCACCCCCATGACCACGATCACCGCCACGCCCACGAATAGCAGGCCGATCAGGATTCGGGCGGCACACCCCAAGGCGCGTTGGAAACCGCCGCGTTGGCGCGGAAATTGGGCGGCGGGTTGGGTCGGGGTTTGGGGCTGGGTCGGGGTTTGGGGCTGGGCCGTGGTTTGGGGTTGTAGCTGGGGTTGGGGACGCGGCCGAGACTGCGGTTGAGGACGCGCTGTCTGCGCAGCCGTGCCCTGCCATGTCGGTTGGGTCTGACGCGGGCGGCTGCTGCCGGGGGGGGTGTAGGCAGCCGGTGTCACCCGGGTGGCGTCAGGATCGGTCTCCTCCACATGGAAGGGGAGCACCTGATCGCCCAGACCAGGCGGCGGGGGATAGGTCGGATCACCGGGTGCCGGCACGTGGGGCTGGGTGGTGGCGGTCTGGGAGGGAGCTGGATGTGGCACAGTGGCGGCCACCGGGGGCAGGGTTAATGAGCTGACCGGTTCACCAGGTTGGTACCAGCCGCCGGTCAGGTCGGGTTCGCCGGTGGGATGGTGGGGCAACGGCTGGGTTGGAGCATCGGCCGCGTCTACCGGCATCGGCACCTCCGCCTCCGCAGCAGCCAGCAGATCATCGGCCAGTTGCGCCAGGGTGGACTGCTCTAGTTCAGGCTCCGGTTGTCCGGCACCAATATCAGACGGCACAGTTTCATCAGTGGAAGCCAGGATTCGGCGCAGTCGTTCGCCGGGTTTGGTCGGCTCGGGGGGCTCGGGGGATCCGTTTGGGGGCGGAGGAAATTGGGGATTATCTGTCATAAGTTATAGACGCTGCCTGTCATTGTTTTGTGCCGCACAGCGGCGCTTACCCCCATTCTAGCACATTGGCGGGATTTCGGGTTCCCCCCGAAGCGGCTAAGCGACCAACGCCGGATCGGTCTGGCAGGCAGTAAACGGTCGGGCCTGCCAAAGCACCGGCATTTTAACAACTTGGCGTATTGGGCAGATGATAATCATGATCAGATAATCAAGTAGTAATATGAAAGGATTGCGGGCGGGAAATTTTGCCATCTGTTACAGATCCCCGGAGAAGAATTGCTGACCAAATTCAACCAGACTGCCGGTGCCTCGGGTAGAATTGGTATGGCTTTTTCAAGAAAGCTATGAGAGATAGACAAAAAGATCCTTCTCGGTAAAATGGTAGTAACCAAACATCCCAAAACCGAGGAGGATCCAAATGAAGTATAGCACGCTTA
>DAOQTN010000537.1:0-2301 GCA_035340555.1 Anaerolineaceae bacterium
ATTACCATCTGGCATTATTGGGATGGTAAATATCTGGAAGCCGTCACCCAAGCTTTCAATGACTACACCGCCACCCACCCCAATGTCACGATTGCCCTCTCCAAGGTCGAAGACATGGCAAACAGGCTGGATATAGCGATTCCGGCCGGAGACGGCCCTGATATCATTGGTTGGGCCAATGACAAAATTGGCGAGCAGGCCCTCAAGGGGAACATCATTGCCCTGAATAACTTTGGCGTCACCCAGAATTTCCTGAGCAGCACCTATGAACCCGCAAGTGCTAGCGGCGTGGTCTGGTCTGGCCAGATCTGGGCTCTGCCTGAATCCCAGGAAGGCATTGCCCTGATCTACAACAAGGCCATCGTGACCGATTCGTATCTTCCCACCAATCCACTGGACTTTGACGATATTTACGCCAAGGCCAAAAAGTTCCAGGAGGAGACCGGCAACGAGCTGATCTGCAATCAGGCTTTCAGTAACGCTGATGCCTACCACATAGCCCCGATCTTCTTCGGGTTTGGTGTCCCAAGCTATGTCGACGAAACCGGCAAAGTCAATCTGAACACCCCGGAAGCAGTTGCCGCCGCCGAGTGGCTCCTGAAATTCAAAGATGTTTCCCTGGACGAAAACAGCTACGATATCTGCTTTGACGCCTTTACTGAAGGCAGAGTGGGTATGTGGTTGACCGGTCCGTGGGCTGTTGGCGGCATTGAAACTTCCGGCATCGATTATGGCATTTACCCCTTTGGCCGCCCATTTGTTGGCATCAGGACCCTGATGATGAGCAAAAACGCTGTGGATCGGGGCAATCAATCTGTTGTGATTGACATCATGAAATACTTGACCAGCGCTGAGGTCCAAAAAAGCCTCTCTCTTGCCAGTGAGACCATCCCTGCTGCGACAGCCGCTCTGCTGGATCCCGAAGTCCAATCACTACCCGTGGTCGCCGGTTTTGGCGCAGCCCTGAATCTGGGCATTCCGATGTCACCCTCGCCGTATTCTTCGGCTCAGTGGGATGCCGTTGGCAGGGCCACCCAGGCCATCTGGCAGGGTTCACTCACCCCGGCCGAGGCCATGGCGGCTGCACAGGCAGCCGCCGAAGAGGCTGTCGCCGAGATGAGGTAAGCAGCCTGATCATACAGGATACGCCGCAAAACGCAAGCCCCAATGCAAGGAAGTCGCCCTTGTCATTATTAGAAAACAAAGTTAAAACATCAAGGCCCCATGAACAATTGGATTTGTCATGGGGCCCTGACCCGTTTATCCCCACCCGGAAGCTGCCTGTTTCTCACAAGACAACCGGAATGGGTTTATTTAAACCATATTGGCGGGTTGCCAGGTCGGAAACAATCAGGGTGTTGGGACCAGGCGGAAGCGGTAGATCGCCGGCTGGCGGGTGAAGCGGGTCGTGCCGCTGACCACCAGGACCACATCCTCCAGATCGCCGGTAAAATCGAGCGGCAGGCTAAAGGACAGAGAGTCATCCAGTTCGATCGTCTGGACAGTCTCACCATTGCTGATCAATGAAACCCGGAAGGTCTGCGGCAGCTGGTTCTGGACATTCACAAAACCCTCGGCCAGCCAGCCCCCATCATCGGTTTCAAAGTCGGTGGTGTAATTAATGGCCGGAATTGCCACATCGTCCAGCAGCAAGCCCTCACCGTTGACTGCGGCATCAGTGATGTATTCAAACCGCAAAGTCACCGTCTGCCCGGCATAGGCGGACAGGTCCACCTTCTCCTGTTTCCAATCCGAAAAACCATTGTAGCCACAGCCGTAGCTATTGCCGGAAGGATCGTAGGCGGTGCAGGAAGGGGTATTGATGATCTGCCAGCTTGCCCCCCCATCCGTGGAGGCGACCAGGTAAAGGTAATCGTAATCTTCTTCCAGATCATACCAGGTCCAATAGCTCATTTCGATCGGTCCTGTCACGGCGGTAAAGTCAAACTCCTGGGTGAGTCGCATGTCGGACTCATCGCCCTTGTTCGACCAGAAGGCGTAATCACCGGAGTGCGCTTCCGTGTTCAGCACCGGGGCCGTGGTGGCCCCGGTAAATTCCAGGGTAACCTGACCCGAGCATTCCAGCGCAATATAATCCACCGCATACTGGTAAACACTGCGGTTTTCCCAGGAGCCGGTTGAGCAGTTCGAAATTGTCTCGGTGGCATCAAATGACGGAGCCCCGTTATAACTGTAATAGTCATAGCGGCCGTCGCCAACCGACTTGTCCTGCAGGTAATTGGTAACCACCCAATCAGCGAAAATGTCATCCGCGGTGACCAGCTCGCCTGTCAGGGGATC
>DAOQTN010000538.1:0-2299 GCA_035340555.1 Anaerolineaceae bacterium
GCCGCAGCGTTTGATTCATCCGCCGGGCGGTGCCTTCATCCGAACCCATCGCCAGGGCGTTGTCGTTCAGCATCCTGCCCAACTGCCATTCATCCAGCCAGCTTTGGGTTTGGGCCGCCGGATCCTCCCCACCCGCCAGCTGGCCCAGGCCGTGGGTGAAGGCCCAGCCAAACAGCACCCGCCAGTGCCGGTTGTCCACCAGACCGGTTTCCAGGTACTCCAGGGCTTTTTGGAAACCAGCCGAACTGGACAGCGAGAATAAGGTATCCAGCCGCCGCAGCGACAGGGTGGTTTCAACTGCCCGCCGGATTCCGGCCTGAATCTCGGCCCGATCCTGGTTGTGGCCGGTCAGGTACTGGATTCCATCCAGCAGGTTGGCGGCTTTTTGTTCGGCCTCGGCCAGCAAGCCGGCCGGCAGTTCCGCAGTTTCGACATCCAGCCGCGCGTCCAACAAATAATGGAAGTATCCCGGATTGGCGATCTCCCGGAAGGGCTGCTGCACGGGCATCAGCACCAGTTCCCGCAGCGCTTCATGAATGCTGGGCACTCCGCGTCCGTTGAGATACTGGCACAACTGCCGATAGGAATGGTAGGTGTCATCCGGGATTTCGCGAAATTCAGCAAACACGTGGGTTTCATAGGCATTCAGTTCCAAGTACAACCCACGTTCAGCAATTTCCTGGCTGGGCTGAATGTATTCCAATCCATGGCTCAGGTCGCGGTAAACCAGGTAGGTGTTTGGCGCCGGATGCAGGTTCAGCCCCTGGACCAGGTCCCGCTGAACCAGCTGGCGTTGGTCGCCGCCGCCCTTGACGACATAGGCCGCCGACATGCGAATCCAGCCGCTGGTCTGGGCATATTTGTTGTGGAAAATCACCAGGGCCCGTTCATCGCCCTGGCCATTGGAGAAGGCGTAGACATCCTCGTTCACCCCGCCGCCGGTGAAGAAATCATACAGCAGGAAGTTGGTCACATCACCAAACATCCAGCGCCGGTGCAGCAACGGGAAGATCTCCCGGCGGTGCCGCTCGACCAGACCGTCGTCGATGCTCTCGTCCCAGTAAGCCCGGCGGAATTCCATGCCGTATTTTTCAGAGAAGCCCTCCACTTGTCCATGGCCAAACATGGGCAGCCCTGGCAGGGTGGCCATCACGGTGCAGATGCCAAAATACTTGTCCCCTTTGCCGAACTGATCGGCCGCCGTGCGCTCGTCCGGGTTGTTCATAAAATTAACGTACCGCTTCAGAATCTCCGGGTCAAACTCCAGCGTGTTCTTGATGAGCTGCCGGTACCCGGCGTTGTCCTCGTTGCGCAGCATATTCATGAAGGCGCTGTTATACACCCGGTGCATGCCCAGTGTGCGCACAAAATACCCTTCCATCAGCCAGAAGGCTTCCGCCAGCAGCAGGGTGTTGGGCACTTCCCGGGCCACCCGGTCCACCACCTCGCGCCAGAACTCGATGGGCATGGCGGCGGTAAACTGATCCCGGGTCATGCCGTGATCTGCCCGGGAGGGGATATCTCCGCCGCTGCCGGGCTCCGGGTACCACAACCGTTGATAATGCTTTTTGGCCAGGGTCATGGCCGCATCGAACCGGATGATGGGGAAGCGCCGCGCCACCGCCAGGATGGTCTGAATTACGGCTTCCCGTACTGCCGGGTTAAGGTAATTCAACTGGGCGGTGTCATTCCAGGGCATGCTGGTCCCATCATTGCCATGGTAAATGAAACGAGTCTGCCCGTTGGTGTGGTCATAGCGCTTGAAGACCACTGCCGCATCCGTGCGATCAAAATAATGATCCTCAATGTTGATACTGACCCGTCCATCCTCCGACAGATCGGGTCCATTGAACGTATAAGCCGGGAAGGGGCTGTAGTCCAGGCTGACAAACCAGTCCGGGTGTTCCACCACCCAGGGAGAGTCGATGGCCATGTGATTGGGAACCATGTCGCTGGCCAGCCGGATGCCGCGCTGCCCGGCGCGTTCGGAGAGGTTGTTGTAGGCCAACTCGCCGCCCAGGTCGTCGGCAATGCGGTAGTCAAACAGGGAATAGGCCGAGGCGATGGCTTCCGGATTGCCGCACAACTGCTTGATCCGCGCCGAGGCCCGGCTGCGTTCCCACAGACCAATCAGCCACAATCCGGTGAAGCCTTGCTGTGCCAGCCGGTCCAGTTCCTCGTTCGGAATCTGGTCCAAATGGCGGATCTCGCGCCCGTACTGCTTGCTTAATTGATCCAGCCAGACGTAGGTGTTCTTGGCAATCAGCACCAGCCGCGGCATCCAATCCTGGTCCGGACT
>DAOQTN010000539.1:0-2298 GCA_035340555.1 Anaerolineaceae bacterium
CCCGGGGGCGATGGCCCTTGGCGCCACCGGCAGCCCTGACAACGCCCGCCAGGTGGCTGCGGCCATGGCCGCGGAGATGCGCTCCGTGGGCATCAACGTGGATTTTGCCCCGGATCTGGATGTCAACAACAATCCGCTGAACCCGGTCATCGGTGTGCGCTCCTACGGCTCGGACCCCCGGCAGGTGGCTGAATTTGGCGTGGCGGCCATCGCCGGGCTGCAGTCCGGCGGGGTGCTGGCCTTTGGCAAGCATTTCCCCGGGCACGGCGACACCGGCACCGATTCTCATGTCGCCCTGCCCCAGGTGGCCCACCCCCGCGCGCGGCTTGAGGCGGTTGAGTTTGTCCCCTTTGAGGCCGCCCTGGCAGCAGGCGTGGCCGGGATCATGTCCGCCCACGTCACCTTCCCGGCCATCGACCCCACCCCCGGGACCCCCGCGACCGTCTCAAGCGCGGTGTTGGACGGACTGCTGCGGCAGGAGCTGGGGTTTGAGGGCCTGATCGTCACCGACTCGCTGGAAATGGGCGCACTCGGCGAGGCCGGCTATCCGGTCCCCCAGGCCGCCGCCGCCGCGCTTGCGGCGGGCGCGGATTTGCTGCTGTTCAACCGCGACCACGCGCTGCACCAGCAGGCCATTGCCGCAATCCAGGCCCGGATCACCGCCGGCACCCTCCCGCTGGCGCGGCTGGACGCGGCCGTGCAGCGGGTGCTGGCGGCCAAGCAGCAGTTCAACCTGCTCACCCCCGTTCCGGTGGCCGTTGACACGCTCGAGACCGTCATCGCCACCCCCGCCCACCAAACCCTCTCCCGCGAGCTGGCCGCGCAGTCCATTACGCTGCTGCGGGACGATACCGTCCTGCTGCCGCTGCGCGCCGGCGAGCCCCTCCTGGTGGTGGAGGTCCCGGCCGCGGCCGGGCTGGGGGCACTTGTGGGGGCCACCACCATTGCCGTCGCCAACGAGCCCACCGCGGCCGAGATTCAGCTGGTATTGGGCGCGGCGCGCGACGGGCGCACGGTGGTTGTCACCACCAGCGACGCCAACCGCACCCCCGCCCAGGCCGCACTGGTCCAGGCCCTGCTCGAGGCTGGCGTCCCCACCATCGTGGCCGCCGTGCGCAACCCCTATGACCTGATGGCCTTCCCCACCGCCCCCACCTATCTGCTCAGCTACGGCAGCAACCCGCCGGCCCTGGAAGCTCTGGCCGCGGTGCTGCAGGGCCGCGAGCCGCCCCGCGGCCGGCTGCCGGTTGAGATTCCCGACCTCTATCCGGTCGGATCCGGCCTAGGCGGCTTTGCCCCCGCCCGGCCATAAGACCCCCACCCGATCCGACAGCTGCCGGCCAACAAGGAGCCGCCATGTTTGACCTGATCGAATTTGCACCCACGCCCACAGCCTTCACCGCCGCCGCCCGGATCTGGAACGCCGGCGTCCCCGCCGATCTGGCCTTCACGCCGGATTTTGTGGCCTTCAACACCCGCCCCACCACCGGCGTGCACCAAGCCGGCCGGATGGCCCTGGCGGCGGCACAGCCGGTGGGTTTTGTGCTGGTCTCCGCCGGCGGCGAGGGGCCGTTTGCGGGATTGGGCACCCTGGATATCCTCGCCGTGCACCCCGACTGGCACCATCACGGCATCGGGTCACAGCTGCTGGATTGGGCTGAAGCTTTTGCCCGGGGAGCCGGCGTCAAAAACCTGCGGCTGGGCGCCAGTTTGCGTCCCTTTGCGCCGGGACTGCCGGTGGAATTGGGGACCCTGGGCTTTTTCGAGCGCCACGGCTTTGACCACAGCCCCGCCCATGATGAATGGGACGTGGCCCGCGACATCCAGGAGTACACCACCCCGGCAAACCTGCGCGCCATTCCGGCCGATGCCCGGCCGCTCCAGAGCGGCCAGGAGGACGACCTGCTGCGGTTTCTGGGGCGCGAATTTCCCGGACGCTGGCATTTTGAGGTCAGTGAATTTTTCCGCGAAGGGGGCCGGGCGGCTGATTTTATGGTGCTGTGGACCGACCTGGGCATCGACGGCTTCTGCTGGACCACCTATCCGGACTCGGCCCGGCCGCTGGAACGGTTTTACATGGGCCGGCTGCCCCAACCCTGGGCGCAGCTGGGCCCGCTGGGCGTCGGCAAAGGATGCCGGGGCCAGGGCTTGGGCGGCGCATTGATCGACGCCGCCATCCGCCGGGTCCAGGCCGCCGGCGTGCGCGGCTGCCTGATTGACTGGACCGACCTGCTGGAGCTGTATGGCAAATTTGGCTTCACCCCCTACCGGCAGTACCGCATGCTCGCCAAAGCGCTG
>DAOQTN010000540.1:0-2285 GCA_035340555.1 Anaerolineaceae bacterium
GGTGACGGCCGTTTTGAAGGATTTGACCGACGCCCTGGTGATCTTTGGGGTGGTGCTGATCAATGCTGTGATTGGGTATATTCAAGAATCACGGGCAGAGCAGGCCATTGCGGCGCTGGCAAAGACCATGACGACTGAGGCGGCTGTTGTGCGCGGGGGCAAGGTGATGCGCCTCTCGGCAGTTGAGCTGGTGCCGGGTGATATTGTTCAACTGCAGGCCGGGGCACGCGTGCCAGCCGATTTGCGGTTGGTGACATCCCGCGATCTACAGGTAACTGAAGCCGCCCTGACCGGCGAATCGGTTCCGGTGGAAAAAGACGCCAACCTGCTGATTGAGCCGGAAGCGGTACTGGCCGAGCGGCGGAATATGGCCTATGCTTCTACGCTGGTGACATATGGCACGGCAACGGGCGTGGTGGTGGCTACCGGCGATGGCAGCGAAATTGGGCGGATTTCGCAGCTTATATCCAGCGCGGTAGAGTTGGAAACGCCACTCACCCGCAAGATCAGTCAATTCAGCCGGGTGCTGCTGGTTGCCATCCTCATATTATCGGCAGTTACGTTTGGGGTAGGTGTACTGCGAGGGCAGCCGGTGGTGGATACGTTGATGGGGGCCATTGCGCTGGCGGTAGGGGCGATTCCAGAAGGACTGCCGGCAGCATTAACAGTGACCCTGGCAATTGGGGTTTCGAGGATGGCGAAACGCCGCGCCATCATCCGCAACCTGCCAGCAGTTGAGACACTGGGGTCCACCACGGTGATCTGCTCCGACAAGACCGGCACGCTGACGCAGAATCAGATGACGGTTCAGGAGCTGAAGACCACCAAAGGGACGTATGAAATCAGCGGGGTTGGGTATCAGCCGGAGGGGACAATTTCGGGCAATGCGGCTGAAGATGCGGCTGTGCAAGAAATGCTCAAAGCCGGTGTGTTGTGCAACGACAGCCAACTGGTTGAAACCGATGGCTATTGGACCATACAAGGCGATCCTACTGAGGGGGCGCTGCTGGTATCTGCCCGCAAAGCGGGCCTGAGCCTGGAAGCCGGGGATTATCCCGCCCGATTGGATTCGATTCCGTTTGATTCGCAGCACCAATATATGGCGACACTGCATGCGGACGGAATGATTTACGTGAAAGGCGCGGCTGAAGTATTGTTAGAACGCTGCAACGGTGCAATGGATGCTTCTGGAAACGTTATCACCTGCGGCAGCGATGTTTTCCGGTCAGCATTGGAGCAGATGGCGGCGCGGGGTTTGCGCGTGCTGGCTTTTGCCCGGCTGGAAAAACCGGGGGCAAAGCAGATCACCTTTGAAGATATAACCGGGTTGACGCTGCTGGGGCTGCAGGGCATGATTGATCCGCCCCGCCCGGAAGTGATTGATGCCATCAAAGCCAGCCAGCGAGCCGGAATCACAGTGAAAATGATCACCGGGGATCATGCACTGACGGCAAAAGCAATTGGAGAACAAATTGGGCTTTGCAAAGATGGGTGCAGCACCGTATTGACCGGCGCCGATTTGCTGAGGCTTTCGGATGCCGAGTTGATGGAACGGGTTGATCAGGTGAATGTGTTTGCCCGGGTTGCTCCGGAGCAAAAATTGCGGCTGGTTGAGGCCCTGCAGGCGCGCGGTCACGTGGTAGCGATGACCGGCGACGGGGTTAACGATGCCCCAGCGCTTAAGCAGTCCAATATTGGGGTGGCAATGGGCATTACCGGCACCGATGTCTCAAAAGAAGCAGCCGACATGGTTCTGACTGATGATAATTTTGCTACGATTGAAGCAGCCATTGAAGAAGGGCGCGGGGTTTTTGACAACCTGACCAAGTTCATTTCATGGGCACTGCCAACCAACCTGGGTGAAGGGCTGGTTCTGCTGGCAGCAATTATTACCGGGGCCACGCTGCCCATTCTGCCCATTCAAATTCTGTGGATTAATATGATTACAGCGGCGGTATTGGGCATTGCGCTTTCTTTAGAGCCCAAAGAACCGGGGATTATGGAAAGAAAACCCCGGAACCCCAAAGCCCCGCTGCTGAGCAAAATGGTCATCTGGCGGATTATCCTGGTGAGCATTTTTATTCTGGCAGGTGCATTTGGGTTGTTTGAATATGAACTGTCGCGCGGCGCTTCGATTGAAGAAGCCCGGACGGTGGCGGTGAATGTGGTAATCTTTGTAGAACTGCTCTATCTATTCAATGCCCGCTCGCTAACGCTTTCCCCCTTCCAGCTGGGCTTCTTCTCCAACCCCTGGGCAATTGGCGGCAGCGTCTTGATGATCTTAA
>DAOQTN010000541.1:0-2285 GCA_035340555.1 Anaerolineaceae bacterium
TATACCATAAATTCCGGCACTGCTTGCAGGTTGGATCAAAAATCTGACCGTCCCCGGGCAATACGCGGGAATATTGGCTCTATGGTCTTTCCCCCCCGCTCAGGATTTGATATCCAAGGCGTGCATCCAGCCCGGTGATGACCGCCTGCAAATCTTCAAGCGACATCTGTTCCGGCTCCACCCAGGCCAGCAGTTCAATCACGTGGTTATCGTAAAGGGCAATCCAGACACAATAGGGGTGTTGGCGGCTGGCCGGTTGGGTGCAGCCCCAAAAGGCCTCTGCAGCCTGAAGTGGGGGCAGGGACACATCAGCAGGCGGTGAGAAATCCTGCAGCCGGGACAGGATCGCGGCATAATCGGCCTGGGCATTCTCCGGAGTGTTAAAGCGGTAGATGTTTTGGCTGAGCAACCAATCATTGAAAGGTCGCTGACCACCGCCCAGCTGAACATTCACCGCGCCAATCGCACCGTGATCATCGGCTGAATGCCAGTCCGCCGCAGACACCACTCGCGCCTCACTTTGCAGATCGTCCGGGGTAAGCAGCAGGGATTCAAGCGTCAGATCCGGGGCTACTGTTGGCAGCGGAGTGGGCAGGTTTGGAAAGCGGACAGAATACTCATCCGATTGAGGCCTGGTCATCCATAGAATCTGGAAGCAACAGATGATGTCCACTACAGCAATCATTAAAATGGCCCAGACAGGTGGGGGTTTATTTTTCATTTTCATAGGCATCACGCCCACATGCTAAGGGGCGCATGCCTTATCCTCCATTGCTAGAACAATGGCTGTCGACCAATGCCAATTCCGCCCAACACAGGAAAAGATTTGATGCCCTCAGGGGCGGGGGCAGCGGGAAAGGCTGTGGGATGGCCTGATGAACCCGGATAAAAAGGCTCCAAGAAAAACGCCTCATCCGCCATAACGCAGCGGTGGTAATGATGGTTAATCCAAATATACCACATCACTGCTCATGCCTTTCCGCGGCGAGCAAGGTTGAACTGTGGATCGCCAGATGCGCTTTCAATTATGCCACATTCCTGCCCCAAGGTCATCGATACGACGCAGGCTCTTTGAGTTTGCCAAGGTTTTAAATCCTTTGTAGTATACTTTCCTTACATCTCTTTCCTTTGCCAAACCCATACAGGAGAACAGCCTTATGAAATTGCTCATCGCGTGCGATATGGAAGGCATCAGCGGCGTGGTCAACTGGAGTCAGGTGGACCCCTCGCATGCAGAATATCAGCGTTTTCGCCATATCATGACAGCCGACGTTAATGCGGCCATTCGTGGGGCCGCGCAGGCCGGAGTGGATGAAATCCAGATTGCAGATGGCCACTGGAACAGCGGCAACGTTCTGATTGAAGAGTTGGATCCCCGCGCCCGGTTGAGCACCGGCACACCTTCCCCCTTCTCGATGGTCCAAGGTGTTCAACACGGCGTGGATGCGGTGTTTTTCGTCGGATATCATGCCCGCATCGGCACCCCCAATGCCATCCTGGATCACACCTGGTCGAGTGCGCGGGTGGCCAATGCCTGGCTCAATGGGCGTATTTTCGGTGAAACCGGTTTAAATGCAGCCGTTTGCGGGGCATTCAATGCGCCGGTGCTGCTGGTGACCGGAGATCAATCGGTGGGGGCTGAAGCCCGCGACTGGCTGCCCGGTGTGGCAACAGTTGCCGTCAAACAGGCGGTTGGACGAACCGCGGCCCTGTGCCTGCCGTTGGAAGAATCTCAGCGTCTGATCAGCGAAGCTGCCGCGGCTGCGGTGGAGCGTTGGCGTGATGGTAAAGGCCCGCAGCCGCTGCGCGTGGGCACTCCAGTGACAATTGGCATCGAATTCAATACCACCCTGATGGCTGATCAGGCCAGTCTGCTGCCTGGTGCCACCCGGGTGGAGGGCCGCAAGATTGAATTTACCGCCCCGGACATGCCCACCGCCTACCTCAACTTCCGCGCGGCCATCAATCTGGTGAGCGCATAGATTTTCAGCAACAACCGTCCTCCAGACAAACCCCAAAGCTTTTGAGGAGTTGCCATGCTCGAAAAAGTGACCGCCCTGGTACTGCGTCCAGCCCGCAAAGGCGTGGAGATCCTGATCTTTGAACATCCCACCGCCGGGCTCCAGCTGCCTGCCGGCACCGTAGATCCCGGCGAAAAACCACCAGAGGCAGTGCTGCGAGAACTTCGTGAAGAAACCGGCTTGACCGAAGTGCAATTGGTAAAAAAACTCGGGCAGGAAACCGAGTCCCTGCCCGCCGGCTGGGGCGTGCTGACCGAGACCATC
>DAOQTN010000542.1:0-2280 GCA_035340555.1 Anaerolineaceae bacterium
TAGGGAAACCCAAGCTGCTGAATGGATTGATTGCGCCGGGCTTGCCAGGCGCGCAATTTACGCATCCAACTCAAATAGGGTGTCACCAGATCGGAGAAAAAGACTTCCAATTCAGCCATTGAGAAAATACGCTCAAAGCGCTTTTCTTTACGGCTGTCCAGATGGTAATAGGTTAGGTGGACGCAAATTATGTCTAAATGGTGCTGCCGGGCATACATGTAAGCATAGCACTGTGCCTGTGCCCAGTGCAGCTGGTTGTGTTCCTCATTTACCAACTCCAGGCTCAGCGTGGTTGTTTTGATCTCTTCAATGATCACGGGTTCCTGATGGGCATACAGACCATCAATCCGCCCCCGAATTTCCATGGGTGGGTCAGCGCCCTCAACCTGGTAGGCAATCTCCACCTCGGATTCATAACCTTCGGGACGTGCTCGCTGCACCTGTTTGTGCCCCCATGTCCCTTGTTGAGCACGATCGCGTTTTTGAAAACCGCCCGGCGTAATGTCTCCAGCCTGCAGCACAAATTCCACCAACCCATGAACAGAGACAATGATAGGCGGACAGGATCCAGTTGGCTCGAACGATAAAATCTCCATTTTCGCCCCAGATTCTAGCACAGGTGCCGCTTGTTCGGCAGCAATTATACCTATCATAAACCTTTTCTCATCCTTCTGGTTCATAGAAGTAAGAGAGTAAAAATGCTGGTAAACTTGATTGCGGAGGCCCAACACACCCTCCCAAATGCAATGACGAACAATGGTAAGGACCTCGCCCTGGTGCAGCGCCTGGTTGCTGGAGAAGATGCAGCCATGCACGAGCTTTACGCGGCTTACGGCCAGCGGCTCTATGCCTATGCCCTGCGCTTGGTCAATGACCCATCTCAGGCTGAGGATGTGGTTCAGGACGCGCTGGTGGTTGTCTGGAAATCGGCCCGCAAGTTTCGAGGCGATGGACGCCTGCTGGCCTGGCTGTTGGGTATTACCCACCATCTGGCAATAAAGTCGCTGCGGCATCGCTCCCGGCTTCTTACTGATGAAATGGAAGAAACCCTGGAGACCAGGCAGCCATCTCCAGAGCAGCAAGCTGAACGATCTGAACAGTCTGAGCGACTGCAGACAAGTTTGCGCATGCTTTCACTTGAGCATCGCGCAGTGCTTGAATTGGTCTTCTATCAGGGCCTTAGTCTGGATGAAGTGGCTCAAATCTGCCATGTGCCGCTGGGTACAGTCAAAAGCCGCTTGAGCTACGCCCGCCGTAGTTTGCGCGGCGCACTGACCCGTGAGGGCTTGGAGGATGTACGATGAATGCTCACCAACACACAATTGACCGCTTGCCGCTTTATGCTGCTGGTCAATTGGATGAGAAGGAACGCTCCGAACTGGACCAACACCTGAAAACTTGTGCCTCCTGCCGTGCAGATCTGCAATTATGGCTGGCGGTCAGGAGTGAGGTTGGATCGGCCAATTCCCATGTCCATGCCCCGGATGGGGTGTCTGAGCGTGCTCTTGAACGTATTCACACCCCATCTCCTTTATCTCTTGCTGTCAAGCGGACCTTCAGCCTGCTGTTTTCTCAGGCATATCTTGTCCGGCGTGAGATGTGGCCTTCGTCCGCTATTCTCATGTTCATGGGTATTATGGCAACGTTGCTGATTCAGAAAATTGTTCTTGTCCGATATTTTGCTCCATTGGTGGCGGCGGCCAGCCTGGCAGCTATCTTTGGCCCCGACCACGACCCCGCCTGCGAATTGACCCTCTCTACACCAACCGCATCATGGAAGGTATTGCTGGCCCGGCTGGCACTGGTCCACGGTTATAACCTGATCCTGACACTGGCTGCCAGCCTGATTCTCCTGTTCATCGCTCCACCCGATATGTTGTGGGCGCTCATCCTGAGCTGGCTTGGCCCAATGACCTTCCTGCCGGCCTTGGCGTTACTGCTCTCTCTCTGGACCGGCTCTGGCAACAGCGTTGCAGTAACCTATGGGTTGTGGTTATTGCAGTTCATTAATCCCAAATGGATACCCGGTTACCTGTCAAACCTGTTAACCCCTGTGGTGGAAGCCTACCGCCAGTTTTGGGGTAGTCCGCTCCTGCTCGTGATTGCAGGATTAGGATTGCTGGTCACTGCACTCTGGTTATCAGGCCGTATCGGGTCGCGTCTGGTCCAAAGTTCGTCATAGGCAGCCAATCTTCCCTCTGGGAATAAGCACTATTCTCTATATTCTACGGGGACAGCAACATCCCCTGGAGGAAATATGTTACAGTTGTTCGATCTTGC
>DAOQTN010000543.1:0-2279 GCA_035340555.1 Anaerolineaceae bacterium
GCAGGGCAATGGGCGCGGCCGGGTCGATCACCTCGGTGAGGGCGGGGTCAAAGGGGAGGTCCAATGCCCGGGCCAACCCGGCCAGGATGTGCATGGCCACCCCGTCATCCTGCCGGTCCGGGTTGCCGTAACCCAGGATCAGCGTGCGTTTAAAAGGACTTCCTGCCCTCCCCGTGTCCGGGGAGAGCAGGAAGGGCTGGGATTGGGGCAGCCGGGGTTTACTCGACACCGCGGCTGAGGGTCTGGAGTAACTTGCCGTCATTGTCGACCACGTTGATGACCATGGGCATCTGCCCGATGGCATGGGTGGAGCAGGACAGGCAGGGATCGTGGGCGCGGACCGCCGCCTCAACCCGGTTCAACAGGCCTTCGCGGATTTCCTGACCGTTGATGTAGGTTTTGGCCACGCTGTCAACCGCTTCGCACATGGCAAAGTTGTTGTGTCCGGTCGAGACGATCAGGTTGACGCGCTCGAGCTGGCCGTTGGGCCGGGCGAAATAGTGGTGCAGCAGGGTGCCGCGCGGGGCTTCAATCACGCCCACGCCCTCGCCCTTGAAATCGTGGCGGGTATTCAGCAGATCCGTGCTCAGGATGTCGGGATCGTCCAGCAGCACGCCCACGCGCTCGATGGCGAACAGGGTCTCGATCAGACGGGCATAGTGGTAATACAGGGTGTTTTCCACCGGGCGGCCGCCGTTGATGGTCTTCCAGATCTGATGCTCGGCGTTGGCCAGGGGGGTGTCAATTTGGGCGGAGTTGTTCAACCGTCCCAGCGGGCCGACACGGTAGACGCCGCCCGGGAAGCCCATCGGCTTGTAGTATGGGAACTTGAGGTAGGACCAGTTTTCAACGTGTTCAGCGATGTAATCGAGGTAATGGGCTGCCGCAAACTTTTCGAGCTGCTGCCCATCGCGCCCGGTCAGGCGGATCTGGCCCTGGTAGAGTTCCAGACTGTTCTGGGGGGTCACCAGGCCGAAGTAGCCGGTCGGGAAGACGCCAAATTTGGCAATGTCCTCGGCGTTCTGCCGGGCCCAGTCCTTGATGATCCGGATGCCAACCTGGGTGGTGGCAATGGCTTCGGCCATGCCGGCCAGGATGGTGTCGCGCTCAGCCGCAGTCAGAGCCTTGTTGACGCCGCCCGGGATGGCAAACACCGGGTGAATCCGGCGGCCGCCCAGGATGCGGATGATTTCCTGGCCCCATTTGCGCAAATTGATGGCTTTCACAGTCAGATCCGCGTCCGCCTGCAGCAGGCCGACCACATTTCGGGTGGCCGGGTCGCGATCAAAACCCAGCAGCAGGTCGGGACCGGCCAGTTCGAAGAAGTGCATGCCGTGGGACTGCACCACCTGGCCCATGTGCATCAACTCGCGCAGCAGTTCAGCCGGGCGGGGGGGCGGGCAGCCCATCACCGCATCGCCGGCCTTGGCCGCAGCCAGGTGATGGCTCACCGGGCAGATGCCGCAGATGCGCGGGGTGATGTAGGGCATTTCAAAGACCATGCGGCCTTCGCAGAATTTTTCAAAACCGCGGAATTCGTTGACATGCAAATACGCGTGATTCACCGTGCCATCGTCATTCATGCGGATGGTGATCTTGGCATGCCCCTCAATCCGGGTGACGGGCTCAATTGTTATTTTTTGTGCTACCATTTTCTACCTCTTTACCTCTAATGCCAGTGGAGCAGGTCATCCTTGAGTTCAGGGCGGCGTCCCTGAGCCAGTTCGCTGAGGACGTAGTAAATGACGTCCGCATCCGGCGGGCAGCCCGGAACATGAATGTCGACCGGGACCACTTCGCTCACGGCCCGCACCCGGGTTTGCTCGCAGAGTTCCGGGTCGTCCGGAATCTTGCCGCCCGCGTCGGTGCTTTCAGTTTCGACATAAGCCCGGCGCAGGGCTTCCTCAACGGTGAAGAAGTTGCGCATGGCTGGCACGCCACCGAAGACGGCACAGTCGCCCAGGGCCACCAGAATGCCGCAGCGTTTGCGCATGCGGTGGGCCACCTCTTCGTTATAGGTATTGTTGATGCCGCCTTCCAGGACCCCCACATCGACACCGGTTTCATCCGGCGCTTTCAAATCGGTGATGGGGGTGGCGCGCAGATCAGCCAGTTCAATGATGTGGGCCAGCCGTTCATCCATATCCAGCAGGGACATGTGGCAGCCGGCGCAGCCGCATAGCCAGTCAGAAGCAATTTTGGGTTTATCCATGGAACTCTCCTTGTCTCGTGGTTTCGTTTCTCGTGGTCGCGTTTAATTAACCAATAATGGTGACGGG
>DAOQTN010000544.1:0-2276 GCA_035340555.1 Anaerolineaceae bacterium
ATGGACAGCACCCGCCCGCTTAATTCGGGCGCCACGGCAGCCTCCACCGCGGACAGAAAGCCCGAGGCGGTGAGCTGGTGGCTTTCCTTGGGGGCGCAGGCCGCCAGCAGCAGCGGGAAAATCAGAACCAGACCGGCAAGAATGATCCATTTGCGTTTCATGATCGTCTCCTTCTCAATTGAGGTCAGATGCGTTTGCGGAAGATAAAGATGCTGGCGGCAAAGTAGATGACACTGAGCACCAGGAGTGGAATGGTCGAGGACCACCAGAGGGTTTCCGGGCCCACCCCCCGGACAATGATGCCGCGCGTGATTTCCAGATACTGGGTGACGGGCAGCAGTTCACTGTACCAGTAGGTGAAGGCCGGCATGTTCTCACGGGAGAACATCAACCCCGAGAGGATGATGGCCGGAATCAGGACAATGAACACCGAGATGTACACCGCCTGCATTTGCGACTGCGAAATGGTGGAAATCAGCACCCCCATGCCCAGGGAGCCGATCACGAAGACCAGGCTCAGGCCAAACAGCACCCAGAAGCTGCCGGCAACCGTGACGCCGAAGAGGAGCTTGCTCAGCCAGAGCAGGGCAAACAGGTTGAAGGCGCTGACAATCAAATAAGGAATGGTCTTGCCCAGCATCAGCTCCCAGGAGCGGATCGGGGTGACAATCAACTGCTCCATGGTGCCCTGTTCCCGCTCCCGCACAATTGCCAGGGCCGACAGCAGCAGGGTCTGCACCTGCAGCAGGATCGGAATCAAGCCCGGGATCATGTACAGCTTGTTGTTACCGTTGGGATTGTAGAGGGTCTTGAGAATGCCGGTGATGGGCAGTGTCAACCCCGATGCCAGCCCGGCACGCTCAACCCGCTCGACCAGGATGTCCTGGGCGGCCATGGAACTGATCGCGTTCAGTTTCAGCTGGACGGTGAGCGAATCGGTGGGGTTCATCGACCCATCAATGTAAATCTGGGCCGTGGCCTGCTGGCCGGACATCAACTGGCGGGCAAAATCCTCCGGAATGAGGATGCCGACATCGATCAAGTCCCGGTCAATCAGGTTGATCAGGGCCGCCTCGCTCAGGACATCGTAGACCACCTCAAAGTCATCGCTGGCGGTGAACCGGTTGATGTAATCGCGGCTGGCGTCGGATTTGGAATAATCCACCACCGCCAGGGTGGTATCCCGGCTCTCACCGGAAATGCCATAGCCCAGCAGCACCAGCAGTAGGGCGGGCAGGGCCAGGATCATCGCCAGCGTGCGGGGATCACGCCAGATGTGGTACAGCTCTTTGCGCATGATCGTCCATAATCGGTTCATGCTGCGCTCCTGTTTTGGGAATCGGTTGGCTGCGCGGCTGCCGTCTGGCGCTGCGCAACCATGGAAATAAAAACATCCTCAAGGGACGGCGGGATAATCTCCCAGCCTGAAATCTGGACGCCCGCCTGGGTCAGGGTTTTCTGCATGGGGGCCAGGGCTGACTTGTCAGCCAGGGTCAGGTGAACCTGGGCACCGTGGACGGCGGCAGACAGAACCCCGGGTTTTTCCCGGGCGATGTCGGCAGCCGCTCCCGGGCGGTCGCAATCCAGCTGCACCAGCACGCCCGGTTGGGCCTCCTTCAAGGCCTCCGGGCTGGCCAGGGCGATCAATTCCCCCTGGTACATCATGCCGATGGTGTTGCAGTAGTCAGCCTCGTCCATGTAATGGGTGGTGGCCAGCACGCTGACCCCCTCGCCGGCCAGGCGGTAGATCAAATCCCAGAATTCCCGCCGGCTGACCGGATCCACCCCGGCCGTGGCCTCATCCAGAAACAACATCTGCGGCCGGTGCACAATGGCGCAGGCCAGCGCCAGGCGTTGGCGCCAGGCCCCCGAAAGGTTGCGGGTGAGCTGGGTCTCATGGCCCACCAGGTCGGCCATCCGCAGCAGTTCGGCCGTCCGCTGGCGGCGTTCCCGGGGCGGCACCCCGTAAATGGCGGCGTAAAAATTGATGTTTTCCACCGGGGTCAGATCGTTGTACAGCGAGAATTTTTGCGACATGTAGCCAATGCGGGATTTGACCTCATCGGGTTTGTGGGCCACGTCAAAGCCCAGCACCGCGGCCGAGCCGCTGCTGGGCAGCAGAATGCCGCACAGGATGCGGATTGTGGTGGTTTTGCCGGCACCGTTGGGACCCAGCAGGCCAAAGATCTCCCCCTGGGGAATGGTGAAGCTGACATCCCGGATGGCGGCAAAGTCGCCAAAGGTGCGGGTGAGGTGGCGAATTTCGATGGCGTTCA
>DAOQTN010000545.1:0-2272 GCA_035340555.1 Anaerolineaceae bacterium
CGCCCCCCGCACCGCTCCCCGAATATGCTATAATTAGAACAGCTTTTCAGGGAAGATCTGTCTTGACACAAACCAAACGCCGTTCATCGGGTTCGACACAGAACCGCTCCGGTGGGCGTAAACCGGCTGCCAAAGCACCGGTTCGTGCCCGTCCCAGCGGCAGTAAAACGACGTCCAATTCGGGGCGCCGCTCCAGCTCAACGCGCACCCGGCGCACCGGCGCGCCACAGCCCCATCAGCCTTCGCTGTGGGAGAGCATTTCTCCGGAGCGCAAACTGGATATTCTGGGCGGCATTCTGGCCTTGCTGGGTTTGATCAGCCTGTTAAGCCTGCTTTCGCCCCAACAGGGAGCCCTGACTGGAGCCTGGGTGAGGGTCATCAAACAGATCGCCGGCTGGGGGGCCTTTATTTTGCCAATTGCGCTGCTGGTCATCGGTTTGTGGCTGGTACTGCGGCATATTGAACGGCTCCCGCTGCCCTCGATAGAACGGACCGTCGGCGTGGCACTGCTCTACCTGAACCTGCTGACCTGGATGCACGTTCTGGCACCGGGCCCGGACCCCTGGACAATTGCCAAAGACGGACATGGTGGGGGGTACCTGGGTGGATTTTTTGCCTGGATCTTGCAGGGTGCACTCGATAAGGCTGGAGCGATTGTTATTCTGCTGGCATGGCTCATAGTCTGTATCATTTTTACATTTGACATCTCCGTCCCCGACCTCGTGCGGAAAACCGACAATCTGCTGAAACAACCCGTGGGCCCCCGCAATAAACCGGGCAGTCCGGTCCGGAACACCCCACCACCACCACCACCCAACTGGCCGGATGATGAGCCGGCAAGCATTCCGGCGGATTTTCACCCCCTGCCGGATGTCAAAGCTCCAGCCCGGCGGCCGGCAAATGCCCGCGCCGGCCAGGCGGCTGGTGCGGCAAGCAGTTCGCGGGGCGCTGGCTTGCCTGAAATCCCCGCCCACCCGGCGCGCAGCGCGGCCCAGTGGCCCATTCCAGCCGTGGAGGTCATTTTGGATCCGCCCACACCGGCCAGCGCCCAGTCTTCCATGGATCATGAACGCGCTCACTTGATTGAAGAAACTCTTACCTCGCTGGGCGCGCCCTCCCACGTGGTGGAAGTGCACCGCGGTCCGACGGTGACCCAGTTTGGCGTTGAACCTGATTTCATCGAAACCCGCGGCGGCACCCGCACGCGTGTGCGGGTGGCAAAAATTGCCAATCTGGCCGACGATCTGGCATTGGCGCTGGCAGCCTCGCGTGTTCGCATCCAGGCTCCGGTGCCCGGACGCAATTATGTGGGTATTGAAGTGCCCAACCAGGAAGTCAGTGTCGTATCGCTGCGCGAGGTGATGGAGAGTGAACCCTTCCAAAAATCCCGGGCCCCGTTAAAGCTGGCACTGGGACGCAATGTCTCCGGCCAGGCCATCATCGCCGATCTGACCGCCATGCCCCACCTGTTGATTGCCGGCACCACCGGTTCGGGCAAGTCTGTCTGTGTAAATGCCATCCTCTCCTGCCTGCTGTTAACCCACTCCCCGGTCAGCCTGCGGCTGGTCCTGGTGGACCCCAAACGGGTTGAACTGACCAATTACAATGGTGTGCCACACTTGCTGGCCCCCGTGGTTGTGGAACCCGACCGGGTGGGCGGCGCGCTCCAGTGGATGCAGCGCGAAATGGATGCCCGTTATCACAAATTCTCCGGGGAAGGGGCGCGCAACATTGTGGACTACAACCGCCGCCATCCCGACGACCCGCTACCGTACCTGGTGGTGGTGATTGACGAGCTGGCTGACCTGATGATGATTGCTCCCGAGGAGACCGAGCGCAGCCTGACCCGCCTGGCACAACTGGCCCGGGCCACCGGTATTCACTTGATCATCGCGACCCAGCGTCCCTCGGTGGACGTGTTAACCGGCCTGATCAAAGCCAATTTCCCGGCCCGCATTGCCTTTGCTGTGGCCACCGGCATCGACAGCCGGGTCATTCTCGACCAACCCGGTGCCGAGCGCCTGCTGGGCCGTGGTGACATGCTGTTCCAGGCCCCCGATTCACCCGCCCCGGTGCGGGTGCAGGGCGTGTATGTCTCTGATCCCGAAATCAACCGTCTGGTGGATACCTGGCGGGTGGTGGCCTCACACGTTCCCACCCCAACCACCGTCGCGGGCGGCCCGGTGGATGCCATGCCGGCCGGTTTGCCGATGAAACAGGTGCCGCTCTGGGATGACGCAACCAGCAAGCCCGGGGACCCGTTAATTGATGA
>DAOQTN010000546.1:0-2263 GCA_035340555.1 Anaerolineaceae bacterium
TACGGGGTGCCGGCCACCAGTTCGGTGGTGGTGGTGCTGGCGCCGGAGGCTTCCACCGCCCGCAGCAGCCCAAAATCGGTCAGCCGCGCCTGGCCGGGGGTGGCGGACTGCGGGTCACCAGAGAGCAGGATGTTCTGCGGCTTGACATCCCCGTGCACAATCCCCTGTTGATGGGCATGGTCCAACGCGGCGGCCACATCGGCCAGCACGGCCAGCCCCTGCTGCAGTGACAGGCGGCCGTGGCGGGCCTGCCAGGCGGACAGATCGCCGCCGGGGAGGTAGTCCAGCACCATGAAAATGCGGCCTTCTTTTTCGTCCAGATCGGTCACCCGGACGATGTTGGGGTGCACCAGCTGTGCGGCGGCGCGGGCTTCCCGGATGAAGCGCTCCGTGATCCCGGCGTCATTGAACAGGGCGGGATTGAGGAGCTTCAGGGCCACGATCCGGTGCAAATGACAATCCTCTGCCCGATAGACGATGGCAAATCCCCCCCGGCCAATCTCCTCGTGAATGATATAGTCGCCCAGGCGGCGTTCGTTGGTGTCTTGATTACTCATCATTCATCTCCATGGGGCAATCAGGCTTTGTCAATCCACAACCAGAACAGGACCAGCAGTCCCAAGGCCGGCAGCAGCGCCGCCAGCACCCCCAGGACCACATCCCGCAGCACCGTTTTGAACGGCGGGCGTGGTTTGGGCCGCAGTCCCAGGACGGGGAAAATACCGGCCGGATCCGGCAGTTTGGGGGCCAGCTCCAGGGCTTCAACCGCCTGCTGGTGGGCCAGGTCCCAATTTTTGACCAGCGCCGCATACTGCCGGGACTGCCCGATTTCCGCTTCCAGGCTCTGCAGCAGGGCGCTGTTTTGGGGTGCGGTTGGAACCAGCCGGGTCAGTTCACCCAGCAGGCTGTGGGCCTGCTCCGGCTGCCCGGCTTTGAGGTGCTCCCGGGCTTCGTTCAGCAGGGCCCGGAACCGGCCAGCCTCGGCCTGCTGGAAGGCATTGTCGAGTTCCCGCACCAGCTCGCTGCAGCTGGGGTAGCGCTCGGCGGGCTTTTTGGCCAGGGCGCGCATCAACACCGCATCGACTTCGGCCGGGACCTCCGGATTGACCTGGCTGGGCAGCGGCGGGGTCTGGGTCAGATGCATCAACGCGACCGAGGTGCTGCTGTCGGCGGTAAACGGCAGCCGGCCGGTGATCAGCTCGTAGGCCACTACTGCCAGGGAATACTGGTCCGCCGCGCCGGACAGCTCGCGGCCTTCAGCCTGCTCGGGGGCCATGTAGGCGGGGGAGCCCACCACCCCGCCGATCTGGGTCAGGTGGGGGGCATCCGGCACGGCGACCAGGCCAAAATCAGCCAGGTGGGCCCGCCCGGCCGGATCCATCAGGATGTTGCCGGGTTTGACGTCCCGGTGCCAGGCCTGGCGCGCATGGGCATAATCGAGGGCCGAGGCCGTATCGGCCAGGATGGTCAGGATTTCCCGGCGGGTCAATTTGCCGCGGGTCTTGAGCCAGCGGCCCAGATCGCCTTCCGGAAAGTAGGCCATGGCAATGTAGACCTGATCCTGCTCCTCGCCCAGCCCCAGAATGCGGACAATCTGGGGGTGATCAAAACCGGCCGCCACCTGGGCCTCACGGATGAAGCGCTGCCGGGCGCTGCTCTCCGTGCCGGTCAGGTTCAGCACCTTCACCGCCGCCTCACTGCCCAAGGTCAGATGGGTGGCCCGATAAACGGTGGCAAACCCCCCTTCCCCCAACTTTTCATGCAGCGTGTATTTACCCAGTTGACTCATAAAAGATTACTCCTGCTGGATGGGTTAAATCACCCGTGTTCCGCCTGCCGGGCGGCCCGCTTGCGGGCCGCTTCCAGGATGGCGATGATAATTGCCCCACTGATCGCCCCCATGATGAGGCCTGAAAGAGAAGGAATGAATACGGATACTAGATAAAAGAAACCACTAAGTATCCAACCCCCACCCAAACCGGCCATTTGCCATATGGTCAAATGCATGTGCTTGCGCAGGATGATCCCGGAAACAATGCCCCCAATAATACCGATGATCAAAAAATAACCAACGGAGTGGAAAGAATTATTATCGACTAAGCCTATAATGATCCCACTGCCAATGCCCGACAACAATAATCTGATGATATGCTTTGACTCCAGTTGATACTGATTTTTTAGCGCCCAACCGGTGATTGTCCAGCCCAATCCTGCCGTAATGGCGTAGAGTAAAACCAATTCTAACGATGAGGACATACGGTCA
>DAOQTN010000547.1:0-2262 GCA_035340555.1 Anaerolineaceae bacterium
AAACGCAGCCAGCCTGCCCCGCTGGCCAAACGGATGGTGCTGGGCCTGCTGGTCATTTTGGCGGCCCAGGTGGTGCAGTTTGTCATCAGCGGGCTGGTCCAATTAAAGATCCTTGATGGCACCGCCCTGCTGCCGGCCATTGACCGCTGGGTGGCGGTGGCCAGCCTGATCTGGATCATCTGGATCTGGTGCTTCCCCGTTCCCAACCGCTGGGGGGACATCCTGAACGGTGTGCTGAATCTGGCAGCCATTGGGCTGCTGTTCTACACCCTTTATGCCTGGACGCCAACCGAGGCAACTCCGTTTTTTACCGCCAGCCCGCTCGACTGGTTATGGCAGATGGCGGCCTGTGTGATCCTGGTTGCGGGCCTGCTGACATTATTCATCCAGCAGCCGCCGGAGTGGGGGTTGGGGGTGGGCTTCATGGCCCTCATGCTGGCCGGATTCCTGACCCAGCTGCTGCTGCAGGGAGAAGAAAGTGACTATGCCGGGTTTGTGCGCCTGGCCCAGTTGTGTGCCTATCCCCTGCTGCCCGGCCTGGTGCGCCGCCTGTCACCGGCGGCTCTGCCGGCACCCGAAACCAGCCCCAGCGAGGCGGCACCGGCTGAGGCACCCCGGCGGGGTCAACCCGATCCCCGCACCATCCAAGCCTGGCTGGACCTGGCCAACCAATCCGACCCGGTGAAAATGGCCGAACTGCTGGCGGAGGCTGTTTCCCGCACGATGATCGCGGATTTGGCCTTTGTCTCAAGTATCCCCGATCCCTTCGGGCAGGTCAATTTTGTCTGCGGCTATGATTTAATCCGCGAGGAGCCCCTGCCCGGATTTGCCCTGCCGCAGAGCCGGATTCCGCTGCTGGCTTCCAGCATTCAACGCAACAAACCCTTGAAACTATCCCCGCAGGGCAATCCGCCCCAGGACCTCAAGGCCATCTGCGAGGCGGTCAGCGTGCGTGATCCCGGGCATGTCCTGGTCATCCCGCTGCAGCATGCCGGGCAGATGGTGGGCAGCGTGATGATTCTGTCGCCGTATTCCAATTACGGCTGGACCATGGAGGATCAGGCCAATCTGCTCGCCAACAGCCCCCGTATGGCCGCCGTGCTCAACCGGGCTCTGGAACAAAATGCCCGCGCCCCGCTGGGTGAAGATCCGCATCAGGCCCTGGAAACAGCCCGCACCCAAATTCAGGCGCTCGAGCAGCAAATCCAGGTCCTGCGCAGCAGCGTCGAGACCAAGCCCGAGGTGGAGTCCCTGCTGGCGCTGCGCGCCGAATCCCAGGAGACGATCCGGCGGCTGGATGCTGAAAATGAAAGCCTGCGCACCGCGCTGGAAACCGCCGCCCACACCGTGCGTCCGACCTCGGAGGTTGAACAGCAGCTGGAATCGGATCTGCGCATGACCCTCGAGGAAATGGCCCGGCTGCAAAACGGCATGGCCCAGGCCAACATGAAAATCATGGACCTGCAGAAGGAACTCAACGCCAGCGGCGGAGCCACCGGTGAAGAGCGGGAAGCAATTTCAGCCAGCATCCACGAACTGCGCCAGCCGCTGTCCTCCATTTTGGGATACACGGAACTGTTGCTGGGAGAATCCATCGGCATTCTGGGTGCCCAACAGCGCAAATTCCTGGAACGCGCCAAGGCAGCCTCCGAACAGATGCGCCAACAATTGGATCAGTTGATGGGCATCATCAACCGGCAGGGCGAACTGACCGATCTGAGTCCTGATGCGGTTGACCTGGCCGGGGTGATTGACCAGACCATCAGTGAAACCAGTCTGCAGCTGCGCGACAAGAATTTGACGTTGCGGGTGGGTATGCCCGAAGTCCTGCCCCGGATCTTTGCCGACCGGGAAGCCCTGCAGCAGATCATGGTGCACCTGCTGCAAAACGCCGCCGGTGCTTCGCCCCAGGAAGGCATCATCCGGCTTAATGTCCAGATCAACCAGGACGCGGATGAGATCACCTACCTGCTGCTGCAAGTCAGCGACAGCGGCGGTGGCATTCCCCCGGACGATCTGCCGCGGGTCTTTGCCCGCCGGGCGGCGGCCGACGGCAACACCACCATCGCCGGAATCGGTGACGACAGTGCCGGTCTGGCCGTGGCCAAGGCCCTGGTTGAAGCCCACGGCGGCCGGATCTGGGTGGAAAGCGAAATCGGGCAAAGCTCGACCTTCAGCGTGCTGCTGCCCATTGAAAAACCCCGCCAGCCGGGCCTGCCCTTATCCGAATGAAATCGGTTCAGTCGCTTTTGGGTGGGATGC
>DAOQTN010000548.1:0-2262 GCA_035340555.1 Anaerolineaceae bacterium
AGCAACAATCAAATGGGATTGAACCACATAGACATAACCCGGTCCCCAGGTGGTATCGGTGGAGATGGTTCCGCCAACGCAGACCACGCCCGGGGCGGCACAATTGACTGCCGCCTGGGCCGGTTGGGGGGAGATGCCCAACAGCATGAGCAGCAGCCCCAATGCAACCAGCATGTGAAAGGCGTTTTGCAAACGCCGCTGTAAACCCACTGATAATTGTTTCATATTAGCTTAGCCTCCGAAAAAAGCGTTTCCCGCAAAATGACCACAACAAAGACTGCCAGAATTTAATTCAATTATAGCCAATATCCGGATAAATCCGCACTTTCCGCCAGGGCCTATCATTTTTGTTAACGCTCCAGGCAGCACACCTGAGGATTTTCTGATCATCCTCCATCGCCTACTCCTCCATTGGCCACCCCTTTATCGCCCCTCTCTATCGCCATCTCTCTATGGCCCTCCCCCATCAACACCCCGGATTTCACCCTGGCGAGCCCCCGGCGTCTCCGGCCACCTGTGCCAGAAACTCAAGCCGCCGAGCTTCCTTGAAGTCGCTGTCCAGGTGGGCAATCGCGGCCCGGGGCACACGCCGCCCCTGCCAGTCAGATACAAAACCAGAAATCTCTGCCACATGGTCGAGAATGTCCCCCGAAGCAAGCGGCAGATTCAACAGAAAAGGGGCGCCATCCGGAAAATCGGTATCCTGATACGCTGTGAGCACCGGTAGCCCCGCGGCCAAGTACTCCCGCACCTTGAGAGGGCAGGCTTCCTGCATCCCCTTGCGGTCCAGGGCCAGGGTGCCCACGCCCACATCCGAGGCGGCCAGAAGAGGGGCATATTCCGCAGCCCCCAAATAGCCGTGGAGGTGAACATTTGCCGGCACCACCCCACCCCCCCCCACCTCCTCATGGCCGGGACCGATCACGTCAAACTGCCAGGTCGGGAATGCTCCGGCCAGAGCCAACAAGCGATCCAGTCCGTGCCAGTTGAGCGCCGGATCGCGGGCAATGCCCGGATGCCCCATGAAGACCAAGCGCGGAAAGTCGTGTCGCGGTGGGGCGGGGTGTTCCGGGAAATCAGCCAGCGGAATGCCGTTGGAAACCACTGCCTGTCGACCAGACCAGGCGAAACGGCTGGCCAGTTCCCGGGTAACAAACACCATCCCGGCTGCACCCGCCAGCATCCGGCGGCGGGTGATCTGGTGGTACATGACCCGCCAGGTGGGGTAGGCCAGGCGGTTTTCAGCCTGATCATCAGTATTAACCTCAAAAACAACCGGGAGCCGCCGGAAGAGGCGCTCGAGCGCCGGATAATAGGTGCCAAACCGGGCGTAGACCACATCCGGTTGCCAGGTCTCAATCGCCGAGGCCAGCCGGCGAGCCTGGCAATTACGCTGCAGCAGGCTGCTATTGGAGAGGGCCGTTACCGGCAAATCCACAAGCCCGGGCCAGATGGGCAGGGCATGGGAGAGAGCAAACAGATGGACCTGGGTCCCCTGCCGGATCCAGCTGCGCAGTTGCGCAGCCAATTTTTTCAGTACCCCGCTCTCCAGGCTCATATTCCAGTGCAGATAATACGCCACCTTCATCGCCCGCCCCTCCTCCGGCAAATCCGCCGCCCCAGTGCCATCAAGCCCGCGCCAAGCAGGAGATTGGCTCCCAAAACCGCCAGGTTCATCCCACCAGGGCGCTTGAAGAGCCGGACCGCAAAGCGCTCTGTCGAGCGCCCCCGGTAGGTTGCCCAGAGATCGCGGTAGCGGCCAAAGATGGGTTCCCCGGTCAGCCGGTGGAGTTGATCCAGCAGATCGACATGAATGGCATGGTAGTCCCCCGCCGGCTGTCCCAGGGCATCATAGACCGAATAACCTCCCGGACGGGCATAATCCGGCAACCGGGCCTGCAAGGCCCGCAGGCCCTGGTCCAGCAGCACCTCGGCGGCGGGATCGGCCGTGTACTGCTGATATTCCCGGATCCCCAGCCAGGTGAAGATCATGCCGTTCAAAACGCGGGGCTGGGTGCCGTCAGCACAGACATACTCTTCAAACCACCAGCCCTCCTCCGCTTGGTAACACAACCCCCCGCACTCAACCGGGGTCTGCAGTGCTGCCAGTAGCTGGCGGGCCAGGGATAAAAAGCGTTCATCGCCCGTCCGTTGATGGGCTCGCACCAGAACCTGCAGGGCCTGGCCGTTGGCCATGGCGGAGCGCCAGGGTGGGGTTAGATTGTAGTACCAGGGATTGCTGTATTCATAGAAGGCCAACTC
>DAOQTN010000549.1:0-2256 GCA_035340555.1 Anaerolineaceae bacterium
CCGATGCCGATCCTTCGGTGACAAACACCACCCCCGGCACCGGTGCCACGGGTATTGCGGCCAACACCGATATCACCATCGAATTCAGCGAGCCGGTGACAATTGCTCCCGACAGCTTCTTCGATGTCTTCTGCTCCATCAGTGGCGATCACTCCGGCGCCACCACCGGTGGGCCCACCACCTACACGTTCAATCCAACTGCAGATTTCCTACCCGGTGAAACCTGCACCGCCACCGTTCAGAACGATCAGGTTCTGGACCAGGATCCGCCCGCGCAGCCCATGGCTGTGGATCATGTGTGGACCTTTACCATTACCGCCGCCACCAATACCTGCGGCGACCCCTATATTCCGATTCACAATATCCAGGGTTCTGACCTGGTCAGCCCGATTGACGGCCAGACCGTTATCACTGAAGGCATTGTGACGGCCAACTTCCAGACCTTGCCCACCGATCTGAATGGCTTCTTTATTCAGGCCATCCCCGGGACCGAAGATGCCGATGCGTTGACCTCAGAAGGCGTGTTTGTTTACAACACGTCTTTGTCGTCTTTGGTTGGCAATATCGTCCGCGTTCGGGGCACGGTTGGGGCTTATCAGAATCAGACCCAATTGACCTCGCCAACCATTCTGTCCACCTGCAGCACCGGCAATGCGCTGCCCGCTGCCATTGCGCTGGATCTGCCCGATGTTGCCGATGCGGCCTTCTCCCTCGAACCTTACGAGGGCATGTTGGTCACTCTGAGCGAACCCCTCACCGTCCAGCAGAACTACTACCAGGGCCGCTTCGGCCAGGTAACGCTGGGCGCCGGGGGCCGTATTCCCCAGATTCACAATGTCACCAAGTACACGGGCACCGACCCCTACTACCAGTTCACCCGCATGATTGTGCTGGATGATGCCAGCAGCGCGCAGAATCCTGACCCGATTCCCTACTACGCCAATGACAATTACATGCGCGCCGGCGATACCATCACCGGCCTCACCGGTGTTCTCGATCAGGGCCCGGTTAACAGCTATGTCAATCCGGCGCTGCCCTACAACTGGTACCGCGTCCACCCCACAGTGGCGGTGACCGCAGCCAATATTACCCGCACCAATCCCCGCCCGGCCACCCCGCCGGCCGTGGGAGGGCGCATCACGGTGGCCAGCGCCAACGTGCTCAACTACTTCCCCACGCTGGATCAAACCCCTTACCCGGCTGGATCACCCTACGGCTCTGGCAACACCCCCCGCGGTGCTGACGACGCGGCTGAGTTCGGCCGCCAGGAACCCAAGATTGTGGCCGAACTGGCCACCCTGAATGCCGATGTGATCGGCCTGATGGAAATTGAATCTTGGGATGGCGCGGCGGGTGGCATTGGCGCTCCGCAGGCTCTCTGCAATGCCATTAATGCCTATCTGGATTACCCCGGGCTCTACGCCCCGGTGGCCGACCCAACAACGACTGGTTACTTCGATCCAAGCACCGATGGCGACTATATCCAGGTCGCACTGATCTACAAGACTACCACAGTGGTCCCGGTTGGTAATGCCATCAGCTCGGATAATACAATCTTTGACCGCTCCCCGTTTGCGGCGGAGTTTGAAGAACTTGCCACGGGCGACCAGTTTGTGGTTGTGGTCAATCACTTCAAATCTAAGGGCTCCTGCCCCACCGCCTCCGGCGACCCCAATGCTGACCAGGGCGATGGCCAGGGCTGCTGGAACCTCAAGCGCCGCGAGCAGGCGGCGGCCCTGTTGACCTTGATCAACACCGATCTTGTTGCCCTCGACCCGGACGTGCTGGTCATTGGTGACCTGAATTCCTACGGCGCCGAAGATCCCATCAATGATCTGATTGCCGGCGGTATGGTTAATCAGGTGGCGGGCTTTGTCCCCGAAGCGGAGCGTTATGGCTATGTCTTCGACGGCACTGCCGGCTATCTTGATCATGCCTTGGGCACACCGTCCACCACAGCACAGATTACCGATGTGTCCTTCTGGCACATCAACGCAGACGAACCTGTGGTCATTGACTATAACCTGGAATTCAAAGGTGCGGGCCTATCACCCGATCTTTATGAGTCGCATCTATATCGCGCTGCGGACCATGATCCAGTGGTGATCGGCCTCAACCTGAACCCGCCTGTGACTTGGGCGGATGATGACTGGGGTGGTCTGCCGGATGGCACCGAAGTCACCCCGGCCTTCCCGGTGGGTTCTGGTACGCATGTCATTGGCTACGACGCCTTTGATACCATCCAGGAAGCCATCA
>DAOQTN010000550.1:0-2255 GCA_035340555.1 Anaerolineaceae bacterium
CCAAAATGCGTATTGGACAGAATCCAGCCAAATATGTGAAAGACGTTGTTCAACCGGCGCGGGTGACCGTGGCGGTGTTGAATTACATTCCCTTTTTAAGCGGCTTTTATGCTCAAATGCTGGATGTGCTTAAGACCTGCCTGAACAGTCTGATTGCCAGTGCCGATCCCGACCACCCGTTCGATCTGCTGGTCTTTGACAACGCCAGTTGTGAGGAAGTCCGCCAGTACCTGCTGGACGAACACCAGGCCGGCCGAATTCAGTATCTGCTCCTCTCGGAAAAGAACCTGGGCAAGGGTGGCGCCTGGAACATGATTCTCGCCGGTGCCCCCGGAGAAATCATTGCTTACACCGACAACGATGCCCTCTTCTCTCCGGGCTGGCTGGGGCGCTCGCTGCAAATTTTGGAAACCTTTCCCCGGGTTGGCATGGTTACAGCCCGGCCCTTCCGAACCCGGCCCGAGGCGATCACCGGCACCCTGGATTGGGCCAGCCGGACGCCCGGCGCTGTGCTGGAACAGGGGCGGTTCATTCCCTGGCAAACTTTTTTGGAGTTCGATCTCAGCTTGGGGCAGGCCGAGGAGGAGATCCGCCAGAGGTACGACAGCGGATCGGACCACCGCCTGACCTTCAATGGTGTCTCCGCTTTGGCCGGGGCTTCCCACTGGCAGTTCATGGCCTATAAGCGCGTGCTGGCGGAATTTTTACCCTTCCAGATGGACCGGCCCATGGGGCAGGTGAAGCAGTTGGATGACCGGATGAACGCAGCCGGATATTTGCGGCTCATGCCCACTGAACCATTGGTGATGAATATGAGCAACACCCTGCGCGGCGTGAATGCAACTGCTGTGCAGGCTATCCCAGAGGAAGGAGAAGCCCGCAAACGGAAATACCCGTTGCTCGATTTTCCCCCCATTAAACGCACTTTGCTGGCATTGTACGATATCATTTTTCGCTGGTACTATGACCGGTGATGTCTTTAAATCAAGGAGACCTGCACCCTGTGACAAAACCCCGAATTTTCATCAGTGCCGACCACGGTCTGGCGGTGGTCTATTTTCTGCAAACCGATGTCCTGCCGGCGTTGTTGGAGGGCGGTCTGGATGTGGTGTTGCTGACCGACGATGGCCTGCGTGAACAGATTCAACAACGCTTTGGGCAACCCGGCTTGATTGTGGAAGGGCTGCGCTTCAAGCAAGCGCGCCAGTACTTTGAAGGATACCGGCACGGCCTGCAGTACTGGCTGCATTTCCTACGCTGGATGGGCGGCTCAAACCGCATCAACACCAATGCCATGGATGGTCATCTGGCGCAGATGGCCCATGAAACCTCGCCACGCGGCAAAAAATTGATGCCTTTGGTGCGTGCCGCCACCTGGGTCTTGCGCCGCTCCCGTCTGGCGCGCCAGATCCTGGTGAATTCGCAGCGTCATTTCACCTCCAATATATACAGCGATCTTTTCGACAAACATCAACCGCAGCTGGTGGTTGCCAGCACGCCCGGCTGGCGGCTGGACCGTTTTTTGCTGCGCGAGGCGGCGGCCCGGGGGGTGCGCACGGCGGCAGCCATCGTTGGTTGGGATAATCCCTCCAGTTATCGGCTGCCCGGTGCGCCATTGGACTTCATCAGCTGCTGGTCTGAAATTCAAAAACAGGAACTTGTACTGGGCTCCGATTGTTCACCCGAACGGGTGAACATCGGCGGCATACCTTCCTATGATGGTTATTTCCGCAAAACCTGGCAGATGCCCCGGGCGGAATACTTCGCGCTGCACGGTCTGGATCCCAACCGCAAACTGCTGGCCTATGCCAGCAGCTTTGTGACCTTTGCCCCTAATTATCCCAACATCGAAGCCCTGGCACACCTGGTCAGCAGCAATGCCCTGTCAGAACCCTGCCAGCTGCTCATCCGGCTGCATCCCAACCACTTCATGCCCGGCTCACTCTATGAGGATGAGGCCAGTCGGGTGCGGGCGTTGATTCGCGGCCTGCCCCACGTGCACCTGGTGGAGCCGGTACCGCTGGGCGGCGAACTGGGCTATTACTCCGGCGAAGACATGCCCGAAAAATCCAGCATGATGGCACATGCCGACATCTTCCTGACAGTCTATTCAACCATGGTGGTTGAGACAGCCATCCACGACCGCCCGATCATCGGCGTCTGCCTGGATGTTCCCGGTGGCTGGAATACCCCCGGCAAGTTCTCACTGCCCCTGGCCCAGATTGCCGAGTGGCCCACCCACCTGCGTTTCCGGC
>DAOQTN010000551.1:0-2251 GCA_035340555.1 Anaerolineaceae bacterium
GTGTAGGCCGGAAAGCCCGTCCAGGCCCGACCGGCGCAAATGGAACCAACTGGTGGGGTGATTGTCAACATCACCGATGCCGGCGCCGGTCGGGCCTGGACGGGCTTTCCGGCCTACACCATCAGCAAGGCCGGGCTGGAAAGTTTGACCCGGCTGCTGGCCCGCGCCCTGGCGCCCCGGATCCGGGTCAATGCGGTCGCGCCGGGTCTCATTCTGCCGGCGGCGGACATGCCGGCGGCGGAGTGGGAACGCCTGGTGGCGCGCACGCCGCTGCAGCAGAGCGGGGACCCGGCTGCGGTGGCCGCGGCCGTCCTGTTTTTAATCGATAATCCCCACATCACCGGTCAGACTCTGGTCATTGACGGTGGCTACCAATTGATCTAGGAGCAGGAAAGCGATGCGGTTCCCGACGGTTAATCCCTTTATGTTGTTGATCAAAAATGCCCGTCCCGGCCTGCTGCTGGCGGCGGCGCTGAGCTACGGACTGGGGGCGGGGGTTGCCCTGCACCAGGGCCAGACGCTGAGATGGCCGGCGTTGCTGGCCGGATTGGGTCTGCTCTGGCTGCTGCTGCTGGGATCCGGCTGCCTCAAGCGGTTTTACGATCCTCCGGCCGCCGCGGCGGAGACCGGGGCGGAGACCGCCGGGGTGCCCGACTTGGCCCGGCAGCAACAGGAGCACCTGGTATTCCTGCTGGCCGGAATGACCTTCTGGATCACCGGCGCCGGACTGACGGCACTGCTGGTCATTCAGGGAGGGCTGGCCTGGAGCACGGTGATTTTGCTGATGGTGGCGGCGGCCTTGGGGTTGGCCTGGGGCGTCCCGCCCTTCCGCCTGGTCTATTCAGGATACGGCGAACTGGTTGAGACGGCCCTGGTCACCATCTTTGCACCGCTGTTCGGCCAGCTGCTGCTGCTGGACGAAGTCCATCCGCTGCTGGTGCGGCTGCTGGCGCCTCTTTTTTTGACCCACCTGGCCATGCTGCTGGCTTTCTCCCTGCCGCATTACGCAACGCAGCTCAAACACCGTCAGACCACCCTGATCATCCGGGCCGGCTGGGAATGGGGCATCCGGCTGCATAACGGGCTGCTGGTGGCCGCCTTTGTACTGATCCCGTTCCTGGTGCTGGTGGGGCTGCCTTGGGCCTTTGCCTGGCGGGCCTTTCTGGCTTTGCCCCTGGCAGCCTATCAGATCTGGTTGATGCGGGCCATTGTCCAGGGCGCCCCGCCGAACTGGCGCCTGCTGCGCCTGGCCGCGGTCACCACCTGGGTCCTGCTGGTCTATCAATGGCTGGTATTTCTGTGGTTGTGAGGAGGACCTTGCCATGCCCGAATTTTTAACCCTGTTGGATCCGGCCGCGGCACTGGACAGCCTGCTGCGGCAGGTCCCGGTCGGCCCGCTTGGGACCGAGGTGCTGCCTGCCGCGGCCGCGTTGGGGCGGGTGGTGGCGGCGGATGTCACCGCGGTGGCGGCCCTGCCGGGCTTTACCCGCTCCAGTGTGGATGGTTATGCCGTCAATGCGGCGGACACCTTCGGGGTCAGTGAAACACTGCCGGCTTATCTGCGGCTTTTGGGGGAGGTCCGCATGGGAGCCGCTCCAGATTTTCGTATAGCCAAAGGAGGGGCGGCGCTGATTCATACCGGCGGCATGTTGCCGGAGGGCGCGGACAGTGTGGTGATGCTGGAATACACCCAGCTGGCGCGCCCGGATGAGATTGAAATCCTGCGGCCGGTGGCAGCCGGCGAAAATGTGCTGCTGGCAGGGGAGGATGTCCGTCCCGGTCAGTTGCTGATCCCGCGCGGCCGGATACTACGCCCGGCGGAGATTGGCGGCTTGATGGCCCAGGGAATGACCGCGGTGACCCTTGCCCGCCAGCCGCGGGTGGTCATTTTATCCAGTGGGGATGAGGTGGTGACGCCGGACCAGGAACCTGCTCCCGGACAGGTGCGGGACATCAACAGCTATTCGCTGGCCGCCCTGGTGCAGAAACATGGCGGGGTGCCGGTGCTGGGCGGCATTGTGCCCGATTCAGCGGCTGCGCTGGCCGAAAGCCTGGACCGGTTCTGGGAAGAGGCGGATTTGATCCTGGTGACGGCCGGCTCCTCGGCCAGTGCCCGGGATTTTACCGCCCAAGTCATTGATCAGTTGGGTCAGCCAGGGGTGCTGGTGCACGGCGTCAATGTCCGGCCGGGCAAGCCAACCATCCTGGCCGTGTGTGCCGGCAAGCCGGTGATCGGACTGCCCGGTAATCC